>JAHEJC010000335.1 GCA_024639065.1 Lewinellaceae bacterium
GGAACAGATGGTAAAAGATTTGACTCCTCAATGAGTCGGTTTTAGAAACCTTGAAACATGCAAAGGAACGGACCTTTCGACAAGCTCAATCAAATACGGTCCCTGAGCTTGCCGAAGGGCCGATTAACCTGGGGACCATTCCACTCCAAGGAACGGACCTTTCGACAAGCTCAAGGACCGTCGCAATACAAAAGCACGGACCTTTCGACAAGCTCAAGGACCGTTCCAGTCCAACCTCAAGGACCGTCGCAATACAAAAGCACGGACCTTTCGACAAGCTCAAGGACCGTTCCAGTCCAACCTCAAGGACCGTGCTTTTTGGCCTTCGACAAGCTCAATTTAACAGCTTGTCGAAGGGCCGATTTAAGGCTGCTGTTTAGGACAATTCAACGATCGGATTTCCGCTCATTATCAGGTTTCCCAAATTGGGTATAATTCCTGGAAAGTAAGGGTAACTTATCGTGGTGATTCTTTATTAGAGCCTCTTTCTTTTTTCTACTCCATCCTTGAATTTGCTTCTCTCTTTGAAAGGCATCTGCAATACTTTGATATTCCTCATAGTAGACCAATTCACAAGGTCGGTGCTTTTTAGTGAAATTTGATCCATTGCCTTCATTATGTTGATGGACTCTTTCTTCTAAGTCCTGCGCTGTAGATCCGGTATAATACTGACCATTGGAACATTCTAAAATATAGGTATACCCTATAAAATTATTCATGAGCATAAAGTTATAAATATCTTATTTTTGAAATTCAAGCTGTTTTCTTGTTAATATGATGGATCTTGGGGAAAAATCTAAAAATGCATCTTTGGTGAGCTTGAACAGTATGACCAGATTGGCAAGTTTTACATGGGTAGTGTTTATTTGCATGGGCAACCTAAGCTGTAGTGCTGATGATGATCAATTTGTCGCTCCAGGTGCCACGCCCAAAGATAATGGCGTCTACGTTTTGGACACGACCGAGATCCATGGTTTTTGTGACTTCGTATTGGAATCCAATACGGACCTGTGCTGGAATCAAAATGTCAATGCTTACCAAAATTGCCACTACAATCTATTGTTTACCCGTTATGGAAATGGATGGACCGGAGGGGATGCAACCTACTCAACACCCTTACCGGATGGGCGAGTCGTGTGGATGTTTGGAGATACCTTTTTAGGAACAGTGAAATCGGACCGAAGTAGATCCGGTGCTCCTTTTATTCGCAATTCCTTTATGATCCAAGAGGGGGATGAAATGGTAACTATCCATGGGGTTGAGGATGGTGATCCTGCTGCTTTATTGAAACCAGCAAATCCTGAACAATGGTATTGGCCGCTTGATGCAACGGTATTCGGTAATGAATTTCAAATGATGTTGGCCAGGATGGGTAATGTCGGTGAACCGGGTATGTGGAGTTTTGCTTATATGGGTTTTGATCTCGCTGTATTTTCATTACCGGATATGAAATTGCAGACACTAGAAACAAAATTTGAAAATCCGGAGATATCTTATGGAGCTTGCCTGATGGAAGATGATGATTACACCTACATATATGGTATTTCACAAAGTGGTTTTCAAAAGTTTAGTCATGTTGCACGGGTTCCTGAAGGGAATCTCAATGGCGATTGGACTTATTTTAATGGCACCTCTTGGCAAGATAGACCCAGTAAGCACATCATAGCCAGGGATGTAATCGATCAATATGCTGTATTTAAGGAAGCCAATAAATATTATTTGGTGACTCAGGAGTCTTTTCTTGGGGCAAGAATATTTATTCGAAGTGCAGATTCCCCACTCGGGCCATGGACTAATAGGAAGATAATCTATTGCACACCGGAGACAGGAGGGAATATTATCACGTATAATGCATTTGTTCACCCCCAATTGTCAGACGTAAATGGGCTGACGATTTCCTACAACATTAATAGTTTAGACTTTGCTGACATTCTATCCAATGCCGATTATTATCGTCCTCGATTTTTGCGTATTGAAAATTGGCAATAAGGATTCCCGCGAAAATTTTCATACATTTAGAAACAAAATATTTGTTCAAACAAATGAACATAAATGGTTATTGTATTCCGTCAGTCATACTCGCTCTTTTTATGTTAGGAGCATGCCAGTCCCAGGTAGGGGTTTTGACTGATTTTACGGTACAAGCAGCTCCGGAATGGGATATATTATTTAAGCGTGATTCAGGTTGGTTTGGTGGTGATGGGATTTTTGCGATCCCGCTTTCGGCCATTGAACATCGATTGTCGGAGGATCAGGATTCCACCATAATTCTGTTTAGCGATACCATGATCGGGGAAATAACAAAAGATAGCCTCTTGCCTGGATATCATATGGTAAATAATTCAATAGCGGTGTTGAAGGGTAACCAACCGGCTGAGGATAAAATACGATTTTACATAAAACAGACTGATCGTGTTGACCAATCTTTATTCATTCCTACTATACCGGATGCTACGGAAAAGCAGTATTATTGGTTGGGTGATGGTTTTGTTAATCCGATTACTTCTAAAACACACATTTTTGCCTATCTGGTAGAAAACCATCCTGAATATGAAGTTTTTAGTTTTGATGTTGAAGGTGGCGCTTTGATCAATATTCCTGAGGGCAGTACATTTCCTTTTACGGATAGTTATCAAACTAAGCTACCATTCTTTTTCAAGCATGCTAAGCAGTTGTTTGGCTCATTTGGCGCAGGGGTATTGGTCAATCTTGAAGAAGCGGGTGCGCCCAATCCGGATGGTTATATTTACATATATGGGGTGAATGACCCCGATAAACAATTAATTGTAAGCAGAGTGACAGCATCAAAGTTCGAAGATTTTGGATTTTGGACATTTTGGGATGGAAGTACTTGGAATAGTGACTATACCCAATGCGCTGCCATTACGAATAATGTGTCAAATGAATTGAGCATCTCCTTTTTACCTGATGGTCGAGTCATCCTGGTATCTCAGGTAGGCGATCTTAAAAAATCAAGTGTTGGTATTCGCATAGGGAAAAGCCTGGTTGGTCCCTTTGGGCCCATTCAAGAAATTTGGGATTGTGAAGAAGCAATCGAAGAACCTGAATTTTTTGCCTACAATGCTAAAGCCCATCCCAGTTTATCTAAGCCGGGAGAATTGCTGATCAGTTATAATGTCAATTCCTTTGCTTTTTGGGATCAAATTGGCGATTACCCCAATCTGTATCGCCCTAGATTTCTCAAAATGATTTTCAACCAATAAATAAATAGGTCCAAGTATGTCTGGCCAAACTAATAAAAAGTTTTTATACCTCATTGCTTTCATAGCAGCTATGGGAGGATTGTTGTTCGGTTATGATACAGCGGTAATTTCAGGTGCTATTGGTAATATCCAAACTAAGTTTGACTTATCTGCTGAAGCGATGGGTGGTGCAGCCTCAGCCGCAATCTGGGGATGCGTATTTGGGGTAATGTTTGCCGGTTATCTCAGTGACCGGTTTGGTCGAAAGAAGATGTTGATTATATCCGCTATATTGTTTTCAATATCCGCTATCGCATCGGCTATACCTGACAATTTAACCCAGTTGGTCATAGCAAGATTTGTGGGTGGACTTGGAGTAGGTATGGCCTCTATGTTGGCTCCACTATATATATCTGAAATGGCTCCTGCTGAAAACAGAGGCCGACTGGTCACCTTTTATCAATTGGCCATCGTTATTGGAATCAATGTGATCTACTTTGTCAATTTGCTCATTGCCCAAATGGGAGATGCTACCTGGAATATTGAATTGGGATGGCGGTATATGCTGGGATCAGAAATAATCCCGGCCGGACTATTTTTGATTTTATTATTTTTCGTTCCGGAGAGCCCTCGATGGTTGGCTAAACAATCCAGGGATACTGAAAGTCTAAGCATATTAACCAAAATAAATGGTGCCGAAAAAGCTCAGGAGGTCATGGAAGAAATAAAACATTCCCTCCAGGAAGAAGAAGGTACAATTCGGGAGTTATTTGAGCCAGGAATGCGTATCGCCTTATTAGTGGGTGTGGTTTTAGCAATTTTTTCGCAGATTACTGGTATCAATGCAATCATTTACTACGCACCTGAAATATTTAAGAGTGTTGGATTTGGGGCGGAATCAGCTTTATTACAGACAGTCATCATCGGACTTACCAATACGGCCTTTACCTTTGTAGCCATTTGGTTGATGGACAAGGCAGGTCGCCGTCTGCTACTTATCTGGGGGGTGACAGGTATGGTAATTTGCCTTTTTGGGATGGGCGCATCCTTCTACTTTAATTTGAGTTCCGGACCCATTTTATTGCTTTTTATATTAGGTTTTATTGCCAGTTTCGCAAGCTCTCTTGGGCCTATTCCTTGGGTATTGATCTCCGAAATATTTCCTACAAAAATTCGTGGAACAGCCATGTCATTCAGCATCGTCATGTTGTGGTTTGGAGTAGTCCTTATCACCCAGTTTTTTCCAGTGCTGCTTGAACGAGTAGGAGGCGCTTATACCTTTTGGATCTTTATGATAAATGCAATCATTTTATTATTGTTCATCATTAAATTTGTACCGGAGACCAAGCAAAAGACTTTAGAAGAAATCGAACAAAGTTGGAAAAAATGAGCGTTAGCTATTGGAATAGAATTTTAAAAATTAAACAGTGGATATTACTGCTGCTTTTTCTTTGGGTAGCCGGAATAAGTTTACTGGCTAATCCTAATAATATTGCGCCTTTAGCCAAGGTGACTGCTTCAACAACCTTAGACCAAATCCATAACGTTTCCGGGATTACAGATGGAATTATAGGGGTGCATGATCGAGGAGAGTGGGCGTGTGTAGGCGAAACGATCTTCTGGGGCTACATTCGATATCCATGGATCCAACTTGACTGGGAGCAGTCAATGAGTATTAATAAAGTTATTATCTATGACCGGCCTACATTGAATGAACACACCGCAGGAGGCCGGTTGATATTCAGTGATGGTACCCGGGTTAATGTTACAGCTATACCCAATGATGGTACTGCCAGGCTGGTAACCTTCCCTGCAAAGAAAGTGGAGTGGGTGCGATTTGAGGTAATGGATGGTGATGGAAAAAATTTAGGCTTATCAGAATTGGAAGTATATCCTTCTCATGATTCATACCCAGCGTTAGTCGATTATGTAAATCCATTTATTGAGACTACCAGGGGACGTTATTTTTATTTTTCTCCGGGGAGCACGCCCTTTGGGATGATCGCTTCCGGACCTCATACACGCAATAAGAATCAATGGGGTGGTGGATATAATTATAATACCACCGAAATATTGGGTTTTGGCCAGTTACATGGGTGGATGTTGTCCGGTATTGAAATCATGCCTACAACTGGCAAAGTGGATCCCCGAGGGTGGCAACAGGCCTGGAAGTCCAGCTTCAGCCATGATGACGAAATCGCCCAACCTGGTTATTACCGGGTATTCTTACGGGATTATAAAACCTGGGTCGAACAGACTGCAACGGATCGGGTAAGTATGTATAGATTCCGGTATACCCAAGATACCGAGGCAAATATACTAACTAATTTAGGCGGGTATATGGGTAGCACCACCATGACCCAAGCTAATGTTCAAAAAGTAAGTAATACTGAGTTACAAGGATCATTTGTTTCTGCAGGTAGAATGTGGGGAGGTCCCAAAAATGTAAAAGTATTCTTTGTTATTGAGTTTGATAAGCCATTTGATTTGCTCAACGGATGGAACGACCAGGAGTTGCTCGATAATATCATCAGCCTGGAAGGACCAAGTACTTTGGCCAGAATGGACTCGATGACATATGGAACGGTTACACAAAGTTATTTTTCGGCACCTACAGCCGGGGTTTCTGCAGCATACCAGATGAAGGCTGGAGAGGTATTGCACATGAAGATCGCTATTTCTTACACCAGTGTGGAAAATGCAAAGAATAACTTATTGACTGAATGCGATCATTGGGATTTTGATAAAGTGAGGAACACAACCCAATCGCAATGGAATGATTGGTTGGGCAAAATTGAAGTGAAAGGCGGTACGCATCAACAACAGGAAAAATTTTATACAGACCTCTATCATGTGGTATTAGGTAGACATATATTAAACGATGTAAGTGGGGATTATCCGGATTATACGCAAGGTGTGAAAGATTGGAATTACACCCACGCTGATTTATTGGTAAGACAATTGCCAAAAGACAATCAAGGCACAGTTAAATACAATATGTATAATTCGGATGCTTTATGGTTAACCCAGTGGAATATAAATGTGCTTTGGGGTTTGGCTTGGCCCCATGTATTGGATGATTTTTCAGCATCGATGGTTCAGTATGCTGATAATGGTGGATTATTACCGCGTGGGCCTTGTGCCGGAGGATATTCTTATATCATGACAGGTTGCCCAGCCACGAACATGCTGGTGAGTGCTTTTCAAAAAGGGATGCTTACTAAAGTAGATCCAATGCATACGTTTAACACCATCAAAAGAAATCATTTACCCGGCGGCATGATGGGTGAAAAAGATGAACTGGAATTCTATATGAAAGAAGGATGGTGCCCGGACAATGCAGGTAAGTCATTAGAATGGTCTTTCCAGGACTGGGCGTTAGCCCAAATGGCCAAGAAGTTGGATCTAAAGAAAGATTACAAACAATTCAGTGCACGAGCGGCCAGTTGGAAAAATTTGTATCGAGCGGATCAGCAATTAATTTTCCCTAAAGATAAAGCTGGGAAATGGTTGCATGATGATCCATTAAATGGCAGTGGATGGGTTGAAGCCAATGCCTGGCAAGGGACCTGGTCTATATCGCACGACCTTGCTGACTTGTCCGAGATGATGGGTGGTAATGATCAATTGTGTGAGAAGCTGAATCATGCATTTGAGCAGGCAGCTGAGGATGATTTTGTTTTTGGGTACAGCAGTGGATATGTCAGCTATGCTAATCAACCAGGGTGCTCCAATGCCCATGTGTTTAATCATGCTGGCCAGCCTTGGCTATCCCAATATTGGGTGCGCCGGGTCAATGAACAAGCCTATGGAGCCACCAGCCCGGATGAAGGATATGGCGGTCATGATGAAGATCAAGGTCAAATGGGGGGAGTCAGTGCTTTAATGTCCATGGGACTATTCAGTCTAAGAGGTAATACCTCTACAAAACCCATCTATGAAATCACCAGTCCGGTATTTGAAGAGATCACCATTCACCTGGATCCCATCTATTACACTGGTAAAATATTCCAAATAAAAACTTACAACAATTCAGCAATTAATATGTACATCCAGAAAGCAAAATTAAATGGAGCGCCATTGGATCGTGTATGGATAAGTCATGAGGAATATGCTCAAGGTGGTCTATTGGAATTATGGCTCGATGATCAACCTAATAAAAGTTGGGGGATAAAAGACCCGCCTGAGAAACTGTATTAGTTACGACTAATTTAAAATTGGATCCCAATATGAATCGTTTTTGGATATATTCTTTACTTCTCATTTTTGCATGGATCTG
>JAHEJC010000336.1 GCA_024639065.1 Lewinellaceae bacterium
GTGATTTTGTTCGCAATTATTTTTATTGAAACCGGGTTTGTGATTACTACATTTTTCCCTGGTGATGGGTTACTCTTTTCAGCTGGTATCTTAGCCGCATCAGGCGATCTAAGTTTAGCAGAGCTCATTATCTTCCTGTCGATAGCCACGGTACTCGGGCATACATCTAACTATTTTATCGGTCGTTTTTTCGGGAAACGTTTTTTCAAGAAAGAAAAATTAAAACCAACTCATTATTTATTAAAAGCCTACAATTATTACGAACAATATGGTACTCTGGCAGTCATATTAAGCCGATTCATACCTTTTATGCGTTCTTTTGTACCCTTTGTATCAGGCATTTCTAAAATGGATTTTAGACAGTATACTTGGTCTAACATTGTGGGAGGCTTTGGATGGATTGCTGTTTATCTGCTATTAGGTTATTTTTTTGGTGAAATCCCCTGGGTAAAAGCTAATTATGGCGTGGTATTCTCAGTCATGATTTTATTATTGCTGCTGCTTTTGTTCTTAAGTATGATAAAATCGGTATATCAAATCATCAAAGATTCAAAACAGCAGTAAGCTTGTTCAAGCATATACCTATTGCTATCGCAATTAGGTGCATAAATTTTAGCATCTATAAGTGATGAATAAATTATACCTGCTCCAATAAAGGAAGTAAAAAAATGCTCAATCCGGAGCTTTATATATAAAATTGTTTTAAAAAACCATACCTCAAATTGGACGATTGGCAAATTGATTCGGAAGCGGTTTATTAAATGAAAAATTAGAGAATGTGTATTTTTCTAAAACCTTGCCATTTGTCCAATACCTTTTCCAGGTATGTGGGATTATTAAACCAGCTACCGATTTGTAGTCTGACCAATACATCTCTTCGGGAAAATTATGCCCATGATCATTCTTATGGTGGTATTCAATTTTATTTATTAAGTTATTTTCCTGGTCAGCATAAAATACCCAACGATCTTTTCCGACAGTCGGTCGATAGGTCACCTCCAAAATATTAGTTGGCTGGCCATTAATTGAAGTAGTACCTGATAAGCTAGGAATCACACCATCTCCAATTAAGTTGAACGGCATCCCAAATCTATATAAAGTCATTTTCATAGAACAATCGGGTTGACACCATTTTGAATCACACATAAATCCCAAGTCCTTAGCTGCTTTCTTTGGGTCGGTAGGCGAATCATTCAGGGTAGCCCAATAGCCAACATCATCTTGACCCATCCAAAGATTTAAACCCTCCGGTGTGACATAGTTGGTCAAGAGTTTAAACGTTCCATTTATTTTTTCAAAGTAGAAAGACTCCGTTTTACTTTTCAAAACATCTCCATTTTCGGCATAGAGTACATGTTCTCTTTGAAATGATCCACGCTCAATTGGGTTCCAGGCCTCCATTCCTCCAGAAGCTTCAATCCAATTTTGGACTAATTCCAGTCCGGTAGGTTGTTTTAAATAATAGATGTAATAATAGGATATGGCTCCAATTGCAATAAATCCAACAACAGCCAGTTGAATAATTCGTATTCTGCTAATTGTAATAGGATGGACTAAATCCTTGACTTGCATCTTGTGTTTCAAAGGAATTTTAGCCGATTCAGTCGGCTGGTCATTCTGTGAAAACTTGTTTTCTTTTTTAATATTGGAGTCACTCATTATTTAAAATTTATCTTAATAAAATTACAAAAATTAATTCAGGTAATCTTTTACCCATTTTTTCAATAATTCTTTCGCCTCGGGGATGGCCTCTTGCACTTCTGCACTCATTCCGATTGCAAACTCATCCGTATCTTTTGCCTGGCATCCTAGCAAATATACCTTTTTCGGTAGCACCTCCAGTGAACGTGCCAGGATCAATGCCCTTACGGGATTGGTATAATGCATGTCGGCTAAAAAATCTCTTTGTTCATCTTTTGCCAGCTCACTCACCGTTTTTACCTCATCGACAACTCGCAAACTAATTCTACCAGGTGGTAATTCCCAATCCACTGCGTCCACCAGAATTAGAACATCATACTTATTATGCAATTCTTGTACTAAATGAATACCACCAATTCCGACTTCCTGAACCACAACCTGTTTTGGCAGCGGATCTTCATCTATTAATGAGTTCACAACTTCAATTCCGAATGCGTCATCCTGTCGTAACGGATTGCCTACACCTGCAATTAATATTTTCCTTGAATCATCCATCGAAGGAAAAAAGTTTTTTAGGCCAGGATCGAATTAATTTAATCTCCTCATTGTCGTATATAGTATTTAAGACCAGATTCTTCATCGTAGAGTCTGCCGAATAACTTTTGCGTTTGGTATGAAAGAATATAGAATCGATTTTTTCATAATCGATATATTCAGTATAAGAGTATCCTTGGGGTGATTTTAGAAAATTGGCTATGGGTTTTCCGCTTTCTTGATCAAAGAAATACCACCATGTATGGTCAGTTGTAGTACTGTTATCTTTGGTATAGTTAACCATAACGCCCTCCCCTTTTTTACCATTTGGTAAATTCTGAAGACCAATGTATTCTAATTGAACATGTGGATCAGCCAGCTTCCAAGGGATAAACAGAACATATTGGGAACCATGGGAAGAATTGAAAGCAGAATTTATGTTTTGCTGATCTTTTAAATGTTGCTTGTTTTTCCATTTCCAGGATTCTTCCCCATTGTTTTTAATGGTATAGATATCTTCTCCCTCTTCCCAATCCATTCTTACGCTGAATTGAGGAAATAAATTATATCGGTGTCGCTGGGTAATGTTTGCAATGATTTGTCCTGTAGAATCAGCTTTGTGCAAGGTCTTTTGATAATCAATTCCTTCAATAGCTGTGTAGGCTTCCCATCCTCCACAGAAGTCGATCGCTTTTTTGACCAAATGAATTGCAGGACTGTCCGGACGATTATAATATTGTTGAATATACTGATTGTATTCAGCATAATTCGCTGGTCCGTCACCACAAGACGTGAAAAAGATAACTATCGTTACCATCAAATACTTCTTATTTAATTTACTCCCCATTTGGTAATTGTGTGTTCAGAGTTTTGTTACCTGATCTTCTGAGATAAATACCCGGCTATCTTTTGCACTTTGAATGCCTACAAATGCCTCCAAATCATACAGTGCCATCAGATGTTTTATCGTATAATCTTTCAGAGCCAATTCTCTTAGATCCGAATGATTATTACTTATATGCTTCCAAAGTCTATGAAGAGCCTCTCTGTGCACGGCATCGAAATGTTGCAGAATGTTGTAAATCATCTCTTTAGTTGATGGATCATCAATTTTCTCAATTTGCTCTATTAAATTACCTAATGAGTGTAAAAGATTTTCGAATTCCTTATCGTTATAATATATTTTACTCAATGGTTACAATTTTCATCATGAATATGGTGCTGACATGAATCATTACCTTCCCATTGACAATCACAGTCCGGGCCGCATTCTCCATGTCCTGCTTTCTGAAGACCTTGGAAAGCTCCGGCAAATCGTTTACCTGCTTCTTTTTTACCAAAGTCAGTAAGCCTATATGCTGGCTTTGGTGAATCATCACTTCTAGCTAAATATCCCTCATCAACTAAAATTGTAATATGCAGGGATAAATTTTCTTCAGGTGTATGTAAGAGACTTTGGAGTTGCTCTTGCGATACTTCTATACCTAATTTTTCCCCAAACATCCAGTACATGACTTGCAAGATCTCATCTTTCCAAAAAAGATGATTCAATTCATTTTGATTTTTACCCGGATCCATGTACTCTAAAATACTTACTTAGTTGTGACTAGACTCAATTTTAACTCAAATTTTTTTCCATAATCTGATCTCCGTATATCCAATTATTTCTTCCTTGGATTGTAGAGCCTTTCAAGCATAATACTTCTAATTGTTTTAAATATTCAGGCACTCTTACACCCACTTCAATGTCCAATGAAATTCCGGGTTTTTCAGGACCAGGCTCGACATCAAATAGGAACACTTCATCAGGCCATATGCGAAAGTACTCACCAATGATCAACAGGTTTTCAGCAGATATCACACCGGTTACCGCATCGCCGATACAAGCCTGGATATCTTCTTCTGACGGTAATTGACCTCCCCATCGATATATGTCAAAATCTCCAATATTTCTATTTGGTCTTTCAATAGCACAAAAAAATACCACTCTTCGATAAGATTCCAACAAACTCTCAAACTGTTGTACGATCGCTATGGGTCCCCAATTCATTTCTTGAACATCTACCTGAGAGGCCCATGGTTGTTCAATTAAGGTTTCATAAAGCATTGGGCCGATAGAATGATTCGATAACAAATGATATCCGACAGTGCCCAGTAATGTCGTTTTATTCGACTCCACAAGCACATGTAGTTACCTCTCTAGATACAACGTGATCTGTCTTGTTGTCCATGATATGAGTTGTACAAGGCATGCATGGGTCAAAACTTCTTATAGCTCGAAGAATATCAATTCCTTTATAATCTTCAGGTTTGTCAAATTGTTCCAATATTGGGGTATTCATTACGGCTTCTTCATATGGTCCCTCCGCTCCCCAAGGTGTTCTTGGAGCAGCATTCAATGTGGAAGGAGTGATGATTTGATAATTCCCAATTACACCATTTTCAATAATCAAGTGGTGAGTTAAAAATCCTCTGCCAGCACCCCATGCACCAAACCCAATATGGGTTCCCTTTTTAGGAATTTCGTATGGAGTACTTACTTTGGTTTCTCCTTCTCTTAATAATTTCATGGCCAACATCCAGTTTTCCATGGCGACCATTGCAGAATAAGGAATACAATAGGCTCTAGCTCTGTTGCGTTCAAAGGCATTCCAAACTTTTGGGATCTTCCATTCCAGCATAGCCTCTGGTAGTTTGCTTGCAGGCACATTTATATTAAGTCCTTTCCCTGTTGATTCAATGAATTTACTAATAGGCATTTTTTGAGCGAGCGCGGTAAGGTATATTCTTGAATAGGCACCCGCCTCCATGGGTAACCTGTCCCATGTAGGTGATGTATCCCAGCTGTATTTGTCACGCCAATTTTGTTTACCCGGCTTTGGTATGGTTTCCTTATTCCAAGGATGATTTGGACTAAGCGGAGCTCCTAAAGGGTCCGTTTTGTATTTATGACCATCCCATTTTTCGTAGTAAGAATGCTCAACAAATTCTTCCATTCCGACATTGAGCTGTTGCAAGCTGGTGGTAATTAGTTCTCCGTCAACTGTTACTCCAGGAGTAGCCCATCTGGCCTCGCCCCATTTGGTGCAATTCTCATAGGTAGCATCATAAACTTCCGGCCTATCCCAAACCCCGGTATCAGCCATAGTAGCTGGTCTACGACCAACATTTTCATATTCTGGATTATGGTCTAAGAAAAAGTCATAAATGTCATCCCATATTCTTGCCACCTTTTGCCCATAGTCAAAAAACTTAATCAGCCGGTGATATACTTCATTGAGCACCGTCGTCGTTACCGTAACAGATATACCTCCAGGAATTACACTCTGTGGGTGTGGATATTTACCTCCAATTGTAACATAGGCTTCTCGGGCAACTCTGGTCATGCTCAACGCTTCAAGGTATAATTTACCTTTGAGCGGATTTAAATCCCGCATGATATCCAGGATTTTGGAGTAACCGTGAATATGGCCATATTTGGTGGACGTTGTCGCAGCCTTAGTAACTATTTCCGGATTCGTGTCCTTGACCAGATCTTCTGAATAATCAGGTCCTGCCAGCAAGAATAAATGTAAAGGATGATCATATAGATATTCAATGGCCAATAAAATGTTACGCATCACCACACCAAGCGGTGGTGGTTTGATGCCTAAGGCCATTTCAATCGCCAGTGCTGCTGTGGTGGCATGAACACCACCGCACACTCCACAAGCTCTACTACTTATATAAGCTGCATCTCTTGGATCGCGACCTTTTAATATAACTTCATATCCTCTGAAAAGGGTCGCCATTGAATTAGTAGACAATACTTTCTTCTCTTTCAAATCAACTACACTATGAAAAGCAAGCGCTCCAGCTACTCTAGTGACCGGATCATAGTCTACTGATCGAACGAAGCCATTGCTGACCATAAGTTTCCGTAACTTATCCTGTTCCTTATCCAGTTCAACAACTTTATGTTCATAAGGGTTGGCTACATCTTCACGGAGAAAAGCCTGTCCTTTTTCATCAAATTCTATGGGTAAATTTTTAAAGCACATTTATACAAGTTTTAATACTTGGGCAATAGAAACAAGGTGCCCATCAACAGATTTCAATCCGGAGTTGAGCTGACTCAGTGCACCATTTATTATTTCAACTTTATTTTGTAATGGATCCGTATCGTCAGCAATCTTCTGTAATCCGCCCACGAGCTGTTTTAATCGATTGGCTCCTCGCCAAAGATGGAAGATAATCAAAACTAAATGGATCACTAGGATCAAGACTACCAGTGCAACGATGATCACGGTTATATATGTCAAAATTCCCATCATAAGGCTTGAGCTCTATTTGATAATGCGCCTCCTAAGGTCTCCGCGTGTTCATTTATATTTCCTGCAACATCCACTATTCGACTAGCGACCAAAATTGTATCGTCCAAGGCTTTGATGTTTTCCGTATTTCCAGCAATGCCCACTCCAGCTTCCAGCATGTCTCCAAAATATCGGTCAATATTCTTGGCATTCTTATAGACATGATATAAAAGTCGAACAATAAATGGTAGAACGAGAATTGTAACTCCTAATAGAAGAATCCATAAAACAAAAACAGCTGTCATATCAATTATATTTTTCTTGAGCCAAGGCTTTTTCAATCCCAGTAACCAGGCCGTCGTCGACTGCTTTCAAACCCTCAGCGGTATTAATCAATGTTTCATTAAGCTTCACCACATTAGGTGTAAGGGCTGCAGTTTCTGTCTCAATCGCACGTAGGCCCAATCTCAATTTGGCTAAATAACTATTGCCGTCTCCCCCAATTTTTTTTAATATCTTATCTATATCAGCCAGATATTTAATCAAAACAAATACTAAGAACAAAACCGCCAAGATCGTCACAATCATTAATATTATATGCATAATTTTTAATTCGTTGTATGAACAAGAACACAATCAGGACATCCTGGACAACCATCAATGTGGGTTACAATGACTACTGCATTTTTTAATATTTCACCAGCATTTTCATGAATTTGATCGACTACTGAATTGGTCGTACCAAGTAAAGTAGGAATGTGTATGGTGTTATTGGCAACTAATTTCCCTTGAGTCCAAATATCAGCTGCTCCATTTTCTATGGCTCCAGCTGTATTTCTTATCATATGAAGTAATAGAGCTACAACTGCTATCACAACCAAACCAATAACCAATGATATACCCCATACAGTCGTTACAGCTTCAATTGTATACTCCATGATTTATTTCTTATTTGTGTTTTGAGGAAGATTATGAGCCACTAATCCGGTATGTTCCTTAATTGCCTGAG
>JAHEJC010000337.1 GCA_024639065.1 Lewinellaceae bacterium
ACCATTTACTGTATTTGCACCTACGGATTCTGCTTTTGCCGCGCTACCCGAAGGGTTGATCGATTCCTTATTAATGAATCCAACGGGAGAGCTTGCGAATATCTTGTTGTATCATGTCGCATTTGGTTCTGCATTATCAACAGACTTGGCGGACAGTATGATGATCCCAACCCTCCAGGGAGATGATGTGCTTATAACCATTGATTCGAATGGTGTCTTTGTAAATGGTGCTCAGGTAATCCTTGCGGATGTTACGGCAGATAATGGAGTTGTTCATGTGATTGATGCTGTATTGATACCTCCAGTGGTAGAAGACACCATGATGATGGCCAATACCGTTGTTGACATTATTGTAAATAGTGATGATCATACTATACTGGAAACGGCTGTTATTGTCAGTGGACTGGATTCAGATCTAACAGGAAATGGACCATTCACTATTTTTGCTCCCACGGACTCAGCTTTTGCCGCTTTACCTGCTGGATTGCTTGATTCTTTATTAGTTGATCCAAGTGGAGATTTGTCCAGTATACTGCTTTATCATGTTCTTGGAGCGCGATTTGCAACCGCTAATTTTTCAAATGGACAAACAATTAATACGCTACAGGGAGAAGATGTAATGATTTTAATCAATCAGGATTCAGTATGGGTTAATGGTGTGCTGATTCGCATAGCAAATATAGAAGCGCAAAATGGTATTGTTCATGTAATTGACGTTGTTCTTTTGCCTCCAAGTCTGACAGGAGTAAAAATTCAGTCGATAGACCAAAGTGGATTGTCTATTGCACCCAACCCAATAACGAATCAATTTTCGATTCGAGGAAATCTGAACTCTGGGTATAATCAAATGGATGTTCAATTGATCAATAATCAGGGACAAACTACCCGGGTTTGGAACAAAATAAATCCAAATCAAACCATCACCGTATCTGGCATGTCACCCGGAAGCTATTATTTGCTAATTGAAACGGATGGAAAAAAGTATATTGATAAAGTAGTTATCAATTAGTATTTTGAATAAATACTGAGTCAAAGGCGGCGCAAAATGTGCCGCCTTTTTTAATGAATCATTGCTTATTTTCTTTTTCAATATAGTTCAAAGAAGCACTATTGATACAATATCTAAGTCCTGTCGGTTGAGGCCCATCATTAAATACATGCCCCAGATGGCCATCGCAACGCGCACATAATACTTCAATCCTGGTCATCCCGAAACTCACGTCTTTTTCTTCTTTAATGAACTCAGCTTTAAGTGGTTGATAATAACTAGGCCAACCCGTACCTGATTTAAATTTAGTATTAGAATCAAATAATGGCAGGCCACAACCTGCACAAGTATACACACAATCAGATTTATGGTCCCATAAGTCACCTGTAAAAGCTCTCTCCGTACCTTTTTCCCGAAGCACATGAAATTCCATTTCCGATAGCTGAGCTTTCCAGTCGGAAGCGGCCTTTTTAACCGGTTCTATTCGTTCGGGGAAATCCAATACAGCATCTATGGGCTGAGGGGCGTTTTGAACTGGCTGTTGATTGGTTTTTTGACTGCAGCCAGTCCAATAAATTCCTAATATAAACATCGAAAAGAAAAGTGTTCTATTCTTCATTTCTTAATTTTTTATCTTGTTTTTGAGCAAATTTTACAATCCGGGACATAGCCATTACGATGGAAAAAAAAACTAAATAACCGAAACCTACCACCATTATAATCCATCTAAAAAAGCCCGATTCATTATAAGAAACACCGGAAAAGAGGTAAGCTGAAAGTAACAAGAGAGCGAGCAAGGCGAAAAAACAAGTAATCGATCTCCAAAAATAAACAACCTGATTTTCAACGGCCAGGCTTATGACCGTATTAAATATGGCAAAAAATAAAAGAAACATGATCACCACAATCCAGATGTTTTCAAAATTTGATTCCGCATTAGAACCCCGGCTAAGTTTAGACAATGCCATGACAAGGAAAGCTATTCCACCCACTAGTACGGCCTGAAATATTGGATTGGTTTTTTGTTGGTCTAGATAGTTGCTCAGTGAATTCATATTTGGTTATTTAACTTCCTACCAGCGTACCGGTCAAATCAAATTCTTGGGCTTCTTTTATCAATACGTTAGCAAACTCCCCAATGCGGACATATTCTTCTCTGGCATCAACCAAAACCTCATTATCTACTTCCGGTGAATCATACTCTGTGCGGCCGATAAAATAATCTCCTTCTTTTCGATCAAATAGTACTTGCATTTGCTTCCCGATTTTTGCTTGGTTTTTTTCCCAGGAAATTTCCTGTTGGATTTCCATCAATTGGTTCATGCGATTCATTTTTTCGGAAGTCGATACATCATCTACTAACGCATAAGCTGAAGTATTTTCTTCATGTGAATACTGAAATACGCCCAACCGATCAAACTTAATTTCACTAATAAAATCAGATAGCACCTTAAAATGTTCATCCTGCTCACCAGGAAATCCTACCAGCATGGTTGTTCTCAGACTAATTTCGGGATGTATTTTTCGTATCTTATCAATAAGTTTTCTAGTATCATTTTGGGTTATCTGCCTTTTCATTTTAAACAAAATTTCATCAGCTGCATGTTGAAGAGGTATGTCCAAGTAATTACATACTTTAGGCAAATCCTTCATAACTTCAATAATCTCCAGTGGAAATTTTGATGGGTAGGCATAATGCAATCTTATCCACTCAATTCCATCAATGGCCGCTAGTTTTATCAATAATTTTGGAAGAGATCGTTTTTTATATATGTCCAATCCGTAATACGTCAACTCCTGGGCAATTAAAATCAACTCTTTGACACCGCGGCTTGCTAAATGGGAAGCCTCTTTAACTAATTGTTCAATCGGTCTGGATATATGTTTACCACGCATCAAAGGAATTGCACAGAATGAACAAGTCCGATTACATCCTTCCGATATTTTCAAATAAGCATAATGGGCAGGAGTGGTAATCGTACGTTCACCGATAAGGTCATGACGATAATCTGCCTCTAAAGTATGTAATAGTGAAGGTAATTCCATGGTACCGAAATAGGCATCCACTTCGGGAATTTCTTTTTCAAGATCATCCTTATATCGCTGAGACAAACAACCGGTTACATAGAGCTTTTCTATTTCACCCTGGCTCTTTATTGCTGCATACTCAAGAATGGTATTTACACTTTCCTCTTTGGCTCGATCAATAAAACCACAAGTATTAATAATCACAATATTGTGATCTACTTTACCATCATCATGGTCAACATCAAATTCGTTAGCTTTCAATTGAGTAATTAAATTCTCCGAATCCACTAAATTTTTTGAACAACCTAATGTGATTACGTTTACTTTATTTCGCTGACTTCCCTTTGTCTTCAATATTTATATTTTTTGTTAAAATCCTGGCAAAGATAGGACTGCTAGAATAATACGCAATACTCCCTCTTAAACATTAAATACCCAATACTCCCTACTCTATCAGTCTATTGATGATTCCATTTATCGACACGAAGCTGGTATCGTTGATCATTAAACGTCCATAAGTCCAAGTTAAATGAAGACTCTAATTTTGTCTCCAAAATAGGGGTCATCAAATCTTTAAAAAAATCGAATCCAGTCATTTTCTCTAATTGATCAATTGATATTGCGTACTCTTTTAAATGCCGATCTGATCGTTCATGTGGAATAACAAACGCAATTCCCTTACTTTCTGGTTCCTTCAAATCCAATATTACTTTAAAAAAGCTAGACGGTACAGTCACCCTATTTTGGCCAATCTGGCCTTTGATATCATCAAACAGCGGCCCAGTTACTACATAAACCTGTTGATATTTTCTACCCCAATCTCGAACTTGTTCTTCCAATTCCCGCCAAATACCATTATTGAAAGGTCTGGTTTGTGGAGAAATATTACTCATGTAAAATGACTCTTTCATCGCGATTGAATCAAATGCCATATCGGCAGCAGGAGCTAAATGCCCCCGTGTATAACCTGATCTTGAATAGTCGCGATGAAAAGCTGATCTAGTGGAAACATCATAATCTGGTCTAAACCTCTTTTCCCTTTTCACTTTTGGACTATTTAGTTCATGAATGGTTAGGTCGTACGCCACCCATTCGGCTTGCTCATATTTTTCAACATAGGAAAGTGAAAAATGGCGTTTATGAATTATTTGCCCATTTGAATTCCCGGGGATGTAAAATCTTTCTTCAACAGCAGTTTCTTTTATGTAGGGATCCCCATAATCCGATGTAGGCAAAAGAGTTTGAATGCCTTTAAAACAAAAAACTAATCCACCAATCAGCACCACCGCAAATAGCAATACTTTCCCCATGCTAAGACCAAATCCTTTTCGCTGATGGTTCTTTCTAAACTTTGCCATGCTGCAAAGGTAAGTGTAAAATGAATAATTAAGAATGAATAATGAAGAATGGAGCCAAGGAGAAGATAAAATGGAAAATTATATCTTTATTGTAAATATCCGAAGCACGCATTGAACCTTAATTTTGCGATCAAATCAACTTTTATTCTACTGCACTTTATGTCAGGCATGATCTCCATTAAAGCTCAGCAAATCAGTATTATAGATCAAAGTGTCAACGCGGTTGCTTTATCACAAAGCGGCGTTTCCCAGTCCGGCCCATTTTCCATGTATAGCAATATGGGTGCTGTCTCTTTTCTAGATAGAAGTGGTTTGAATCTCAATGCTGGTTTTTTCTATGGTTTACCTGAGCTGAAGATACTCCAAGCAGGGACGGCATTGCGAATTTCAGAGGTAGATTTCGGCATTTTAACCTTGGGATCTTTCGGAGATATCGATTATCGAGAAACCTCTATTGGAATCGGATATAGTAGGTTATTATCCAATAAGGTTGGGATTGGATTAAAGGGTAATTATACTCAATTAAGCATTTCTGAATTTGGAACTGGAAGTTCATGGACAGTTGAAGGTGGTATTTTGATGGAGTTTCATCCTAAAATGGCTTTCGGTTATCACGGAAAGTATTTTTTCAGTTTTGACACCTATTCCTCTAATTCATCACATTATCATTCGATTGGTATTAGCTATTCACCCGTTAATTCAACCCAAATTATGGTGTCAACCATTTACCAGGATAATTGGAGTATTCATGTAGGGGTTATTTATGACATCCTGGAGAAGCTTTGGGTAAAGGTCGGGGTGGATGGAATGGATCCTTCATTTTCGATGGGTGTAGGTTACCAGATTTCATCAAGTCTGGATATCGAGTCAGCATTTCAGTTTCATTCTCAGCTGGGTACATCACCATTTATCGGATTGGTGTATTACTTCCAATCTAAAACCAAACAAGAGCCATGAACACAACATTAATTGTAGCTGCTACCCTATTTGAAATCGCACCACTAATTGAATTTTTAGAGAAAGAAGGCCAAAGGAAGAACTTTTCCACTTACCTTCTTGGTGATCAATCGTATTCAATACTAATAACCGGAGTAGGGCCCATTCTCACCGCTCATGGATTAGCAAAATATTTCAATATTCAAAAACCAGGACGGGCAATTCATGCAGGCATTGCCGGGGCTATTGATTCCTTACTTATTGGCGAAATTGTACAAGTAACCCAGGATCGATTTGGAGATGTGGGCATCGAAGAATCCGATGGTTCTTTTACAGATATATACGAGCTAGAGCTTGCTGATCCTAATTTTTATCCCTTTACCGAAGGTTGGCTTTCTATCCCCCAAAATGGATTTTTACTGAATGACTCGATTCGTAAAGTGAAAGGACTCACCGTGAGTCAGGTCACCGGTACTGGACAGACGGCGCAGACACGTCAAGATAAATACGGCGCAGAAATTGAGACTATGGAAAGCGCTTCATTTTTTTATGCCTGTCTGTCAGACCATGTAGATTTCATAAGCCTTAGAGGTATTTCTAATTATATTGGCCTACGAGAGCGAACCTCCTGGGATATTCCAAAAGCTATTGACGCACTTAATGTAAGTTTGGTCGAGTTGGTTCAATCAGTTTGAGTTCGCCAGGCATAATTGAGCATGACCACACGACTATAACTTTTCATGCCATCATGAACGCCTTGTGATTTAAGGTAGGAATTATACACCATATTTCTGAACTTAGGCATTATGTCCGGGTATTGATCTAAATACTTGTGTATCTCTTTCAAGTCGTTCTTTAGTGAAAGAGGTAAAACTGCGTAGTAATCGTCATAATCTTCTTTGATTAGAAAGCGTAAATCGCTGGCCACATAGCGCCAATAACCGACTAATCCTGAATAAATAACCTGATCATTTTGTGATTGAAGGCAAGCTAACAGGGCTAGAAAATTACAGTCACCTTCATCAGAAATTCCAAATCCATGAAAAAGTTCATGAGCAATTACGTAAGGCCATTGTAATGGATACATGCCGTCATCTACATGGGACTCACCCGTAAAGGGCCAATAGAAACCAGCTGTATTTATACGTAAGAGTACTCCCTTGGGATTAATAAATCGAAGCGGGACGTTGCCTTTTTGAGAAAAATTAAATGTTTTCAATACTTTGTGAACACCAGATCGGATGGCGTTTTCCTTATCTTCAGCGTATCGGAAAGTTTCTGCTCGCCATGACTGAACAGCCGGTGTATCGGCATAATGAATGACCTGACCGGTTATCCAATTGTACTCATTTTGAGTCTCTTCTAAGGTCAGGCCGGATAAATCAATGTCTAAATAGTCTTCCAATGAGGATCTACTGTAATTGAATCCCCATAACCAATAAAACCAAGTAATAATAAAGCCCAATAAACCCAGTATTTTTATACCGCCATGCAAAAAGGATCTTGTCAAATCGCTCCTTTTATAATTTTTTCCGGTACTTATAAGAATATGAAACAACCAAGCAATAAGACCAATTAGACTTAGATAAAACAAAGGAATTGGTACGAGTTGATGAATAGTATCCAGGAATTGGCGTATGTAAGGAAAGATGCCGTTACTATACCACGCTTCGATCCACTCCGGATTATGGTCAGCAAATAATTTAATTAAAAGACTAATTACCCCAAATAGGATACCCAATATATAGATTTTAATACTTCGGTTAACCTTAAATACGCGCATTATTTATCCTTCAAAAATTTAAGTTTATTCAAACGAAACAAAATTAAGGAAATATTAATGAGAAGCTCAATTGTATATTTTAAGACAATTGTTAATATCTTTGTGATTAAACTGCAACTTTTTGAATTAGTTGGTTGTTTTCCGAGTTAATATATCATAAAAATTTAAAATATATTTAATATGACTTTTGAGTTAACAGATGCAAACTTCAAAGATGAAGTAATCGAAAAAAATGGTTTGGCAGTAATAGATTTCTGGGCAACCTGGTGTGGTCCATGCCGAATGATTGGTCCTATCATTGAAGAGCTTTCTACTGAATATGAAGGTAAAGTTTTGGTTGGAAAAGTTGATGTAGATTCAAATCAAGAAGTTTCTATGAAAT
>JAHEJC010000614.1 GCA_024639065.1 Lewinellaceae bacterium
GGAAGAATATGCTTTTCAGGCTGATGAAATTGATCTTGGATTTTTCGCCTCTCAAGAATTTCAACAAAATGCCCAGAAAATTCGAGGTTCGGTACTGCTTATTGGTCCTATATTGGCAAGGTTTAAAAAAGCCTTCCTACCCCAACCAGGTGGTGATAAAATAGGTAGAAGAAGACTCGATACTCATTTCCTGGGATTCCAAGCTCTAGGTGCTGATTTCAGATACGATGACATTAAAAATCATTATTTTTTAGATGCTTCGTCGCTTCAAGGAGGCTTTATTTTAATGGATGAAATTTCTGTGACCGGAACTGGCAATATAGTTATGGCCGCTACCATGGCTAAAGGAACAACCACTATCTATAATGCAGCTTGCGAGCCATACGTGCAACAATTGTGTTTGATGCTGATTAAAATGGGAGCCAAGATCCAAGGAATTGGGTCCAACAAGATTGTGGTAGAAGGCGTAGAATATCTGCAGGGTACCCAACATATGGTTTTACCGGATATGATAGAAATAGGGAGTTTTATAGGATTGGCGGCAATGACTCAATCCAATATTACCATCCAAAATGCAGGCATTGAACATTTAGGTATAATTCCAAAAACATTTAATCGTTTAGGGGTACAAATGAGTTTTGAAGGGGATAATATAATTGTTGCCCCTCAGGAGGAACTGGTCATACAAACTTTCATTGACGGATCTATTCTGACAGTTTATGATGCTCCTTGGCCTGGATTTACACCAGACCTGATGAGTATTGCTTTAGTTATCGCAACACAGGCAAAAGGGAGTGTACTAATTCACCAAAAAATGTTTGAAAGCCGATTATTTTTTGTGGATAAGTTGATCGATATGGGCGCACAAATCATCCTATGTGATCCGCACCGAGCCACAGTAATTGGATTGAATCGCAAGTATCCTTTACGAGGTATTTCAATGACCTCTCCGGATATTCGAGCAGGAGTGGCCTTATTAATAGCAGCACTCTCGGCACAAGGAACGAGCATAATACATAATATTAATCAAATCGATCGGGGGTATCAGAACATTGATAAACGACTCAATGCGATTGGAGCCAATATTGAAAGAACGACGATAGAATAATGTTGCCATTGAAGTTTAAACCGTTTGATGCAATCTTGTTTGATTTAGGAAATGTTATATTCAATCTAGATATTCCCAGAGCTATTTATAACCTTTCAGCATTGTTTAAACCAGGAATAGAAGAAGATCAAGTATTTGAAGTAATAGAAAAATTCGAAGTCGGAGAAATTTCTACCGATCAATTTATTAACAGAATATTGCAGTTATGCCCCTACAACGTCCAGGCTAACGATGTAATTATGGCTTGGAATAGTATGCTAGTTGATTTACCACCACAAACAATTACTCAACTTCAAAAACTAAAAAATCATTGTCAAGTTTATCTGCTCAGTAATAATAATGCACTTCATTATGAGTTTTTAGAAAATTACCTATTGGACAGTCGTGGGGTAAGTAACTTCACTGAGCGGTGTTTCCATGCTACTTTCTTTAGTCATCAGATCGGATTAAGAAAGCCATCTCCAGAAGCATTTAATCATGTAATAGCAGCAACAAATCTAATTCCCCATAAAACCATTTTTGTAGATGATATGCCTACGAACATTGTAGCGGCTAAGCAAATTGGATTTCAGACTATTTTATTTCATCCTGGATCGGACTTTATTAAACTTACCGATTCAATAATGAAGTCGCGCCCAAAAGCGTAATTAATGAAAACGGTATGCTCATAGCCGCAAATCGCATGAATTTTTTATTAAAGTTGACTGTAATCTAACACCATAAAGAACACTTTAAAACAATCTTCGAATTAATATATATTTGGAAATCTAATTTTAATTAGACCTAATGTTTTGACTGCTGAAAGTGATCGATATATAAATCTTCTAAATAAGATACAGCGATATTGTGCCTATCAAGATCGGTGTCATCAAGAGGTCCGATCCAAACTTCTATCTATGAAAGTCTATGGAGAAGAACTAGAGGAATTAATAGGCGATCTAATCCAAGAAG
>JAHEJC010000338.1 GCA_024639065.1 Lewinellaceae bacterium
AGTCTCAATACCCATTACTCAATACTCTATACTACTAGGTTTAGCGGTTGATGAGTTTAGCAGTTTAGGTCGAATCGAGATTGACTTTATTTAGAATCGTCGAAACAATATTTCACGGATTTTATCTCAATACCCATTACTCAATACTCAATACTACTAGGTTTAGCAGTTGATGGGTTTAGTCGCTGTGGTCCAATCGAAATTGGCTTTTTTAGAATCGTCGAAACGATATTTCACGGATTTAGTCTCAATACCCATTACTCAATACTCTATACGATTAGGTTTTATTATAATAATGCTATATTTTTTCTTTTCTTTGCCGACTCAAAAAATTAAATTATGAAAGCAAATATCAATACGGCAAAAGGAACCATGGTGGTCGAATTTTATGAAGCAGATGCCCCCAATACGGTGGCTAATTTTGTAAAACTTGCGAAGGAAGGATTTTATGACGGATTAAATTTTCATCGGGTTATTCCCAATTTTATGATTCAAGGTGGATGTCCCAATTCCAGAGTTGGCGAACCTGGCATGGCCGGAACCGGCGGACCTGGTTATAAAATTGATTGTGAATTGGATGGAGATAATCAGTACCATGACAAAGGAGTTCTGTCTATGGCTCATGCCGGCAGAAACACTGGTGGTTCACAATTTTTCATTTGCCATTCAAGAGATAATACGGCTCATCTGGATCGCAATCATACTTGCTTTGGTAAAGTGGTAGAAGGATTGGAGATTATTGATACGATTGAGCAAGGGGATAGGATCACCTCTATTGCCATCCTAGAAGATACCGTAAGCTAGGTAAAAAATGAAAAGCTCCTTACATTACTGCAAGGAGCTCCCTCTCATCCTGACTATCAGAAATATCTTGGTATATAAGCGATTTCTTGGGTCAGAATTTTTTCATAATGAAGTTTCTCAAAATCTTCTACTTCCTAGACGCGTCACCTGCAAAAAGTCACATATATTTAAGAAATATTTAATATATTAGTTAAAGGCTATTAAGGTGAAAGCTGGTACATCTGCTTCCACATGGGAGAGTAGGCTAAATTTATCACAAAATTACATGGCAAGTAACCATGCGATTCAAAACCAATAGCCCATCTAAGTGAAAGTTAGTATTACATCCAACATTTAAAATTCAACACCTGCCTGCGTTCATTGGAAGGCAGGTTCAAAATTTCCCATCGATGTATTATTTTATCAAAGTTTTAAGTTCGGCAATCCTTATTCTGATCATTTCCGAAATTGCAAAAAGGAGCACCATCTGGGGTGCCCTATTCGCTTCCCTTCCATTTGTTTCAATTATTGCCCTAATCTTCCTGTATCAGGAAACGAAAGATCTGGAAAGGATAACTGATTTATCCATGAATATTTTTTGGTTAGTCATTCCTTCTTTAGCCCTTTTTATCATGCTTCCTTTATTTCTAAAAAAGGGACTCAACTTTTATCTTGCTTTAGGTTTCGCTAGCATTATCACCATCTTATTTTACTTGGTCCTCACTCAGTTATTACAATATTTTGGACTGATAAAACCCTAATGAATTGCAATTTCAGTATCTTTAAAAAAATCCTGTAACCCATTTTGCCAAATGAAATTTCTCAAATTTATTCTAATCTTTTTATTGGGTCATACCATTCATTCCCAGGCACAATCAAACCAAGACACTCTAGAGTGGACACCCGAATTATCCATGCAGATAAAATCTATTGCAGGCACCGATATTTCTCCTGATGGGCAATTTATAGCCTACGCAGTCAGAGAGCCAGCTATGGAAGGTGAAAAATCTGAATATGTCCAACAAATCTGGGTGTCAGCAGTCAATGGATCTGGCAATTTCCAATATACCCGTCACGAAAAATCAAGTTTTGCTCCGGCTGTTTCCCCGGATGGACAGTACCTGGCATTTATATCTTCCCGAGGAGAAAAAAATCAGGTGTGGATCATGCGCTTAATGGGTGGAGAACCTCGACCAATAACGGATGAACCGAATGGAATCCAATCGTTCCAATGGTCACCAGATGGCAAAACCATTGCGTTTCTCAAAACTGATGAGGACACTGAAGACGAAGAGAAACAAAAAAAAGAAAAACGGTATGTGATCCAAGTGGATCAAAATTTCAAATATAATCACTTATATGTCATAGATCCTTTCGATGAATCTGAAGATCTCGTTGCACAACGACTCACTTCGGGACCATTTCATATTACCTCATTCGATTGGTCACCGGATAGCAAGCAACTTGTATTTTCACATAAAGAAGATCCACGCATCAATACCAGCCGTATTGATGCGGAGATATCAGTCGTGCCTGCTGACAGCGGAGCCATCAAAACCATAGTAAGTAGACCTGGACCTGACACCCATCCAAAATTTTCTCCTGATGGACAGCATATCGTCTTCCAAAGTACAGGTGGCCAAATGGAACCGATTGGGTTAAGTGATTTATACATTACCGATCCAAGAGGAGAAAATATCATTTCACTGGCGCACACTCCTGACCGTAATGCCAGTATTATTGATTGGTCGGCCGATGGTAATTATGTATATGTTCAAGAGTCTCACCATACTTCCAGAGTCGCCATGAAAGTAAGTACTACACCAAATTCGAATGAATCGCCAATGATTATTTCTTCCATCAACGGGGTGAGTAGCAGTTTTGACATTAACCATTCGTCTAATACGCTGGCATACGTCTATCAAACCACTAACCAAGCCCCTGAGGTTTATATTTCTGACCTCGCTGGCGTTGTGCCTAAAAAAATATCTTCCATCAATTCAACACTTCATTTACCAAAAATGGGTGAAACCGAAGTGATTACCTGGACCTCTTCAGATGGACTTGAGGTTGAAGGGTTATTGACTTATCCCATAGGTTATCAAGTAGGTGAAAAATATCCGCTGGTTTTACAGATCCATGGTGGACCAGCTGGTGTCTTTTCGCAATCATTTACTGGTGGCCCTTCCATCTATATGACTCAATATTTTGCTCAACAAGGGATGGCAATTTTAAGGCCTAATCCACGAGGAAGCACCGGTTATGGTAAAGATTTCCGCTATGCTAATTTTAAAGATTGGGGTTTTGGTGATTATGAGGATTTGATGAGTGGTGTAGATAAAATCATTGACATGGGCATCGCCAACGAACAAAAAATGGCGGTCATGGGATGGAGCTACGGTGGTTACCTTACGAGCTACTTGGTTACCAAAACCGACCGGTTTAAAGCGGCTAGTATGGGTGCTGGTCTACCTAATCTTATCAGCATGGTTAACACCACAGATATACCTGATTATTTGGTGGGTCATTTTGGAAATGAATTCTGGAATGATTATGACACCTATGAAAAACATTCGGCTATGTATCGCATAAGAAATGTAACCACACCTACTCAAATAATTCACGGTGAGAAAGATTTAAGAGTCCCATTTACCCAAGGCCAGGAATTTTATACAGCGCTTTCCAGGCGCGGTGTGGCTACTGAAATGATTGTATTGCCCCGAACTCCTCATGGTCCTAGAGAACCTAAACTCTTGATGGAGGTATCACCGCGGATACTCGATTGGTTCTCTAAATATATTGATGTTAAACCTTAGCGTATATGAAAATCGTTGAAGTCCAGGTTTGGAAGCAAAATTTGAAACTAAGGCAGCCCTATTCAATTGCCAATCATTATTTCGACTCCGCGGAAAACCTTTTTGTAAAAGTTATTTTGGAAAATGGGATTATTGGTATTGGCTCAGGATCTCCGTCAAAATATGTGTGTAATGAATGGATTGACGAAAGTTGGCAGCTACTTCAAAATTGTCTGGATGATTTGCTCATAAATCAAAGTATTTTAAATTTTCACGCTTTATTATCGTTGTCTGGTCATCGCATTAAAAATCATCCTGCAGCATTAGCCGCCGTTGACATTGCCTTACATGATGCATTTTGTAAGCTCCAAAATATTCGAATTGTGGATTTTTATGGAGTCCAAGAGCATCGACTGCCTACTTCAATCACGCTTACTATCATGTCTTTAGAAGAAAGTAAAAAGGAAGTGCAACGCTTTTTAAAGCTGGGTTTTAAAGTAGTTAAAGTAAAAATCGGAGAAGATGTTATTAAAGACATAGATCTATGTAGATCAATCCAAAGCTGGTCCAATGGAAAGATGCGGATCCGGGTAGATGGTAATCAAGGTTATAATTCAGCCGATTTAAATACTTTTTTGCAGGCTGCAAGAGAGCTTGAAGTGGAATTCATCGAGCAACCATTGGTTAGGGATGCACTGAGTGAGATGAGGCTATTATCTGAAGAAATCAGACAATATTGCATGGCCGATGAAGATTTACATGGACCTAAAGATGCTTTGAAACTATTAGCAGGGACGGTATTACCTTTTGGACTTTTCAATATTAAATTGATGAAATGTGGAGGAATAGCTCGTGGAAAACAAATTGCTCAAATGGCCGCCTTAAAGAATGTAAACTTAATGTGGGGGTGCATGGATGAAAGTGTCGTAAGTATTTCTGCAGCATTGCATCTTGCTTATTCATGTCCCAATACCAGATATTTGGACCTGGATGGTCACCTGGATATAGCGGAAGATATTGTGCAGGCTGGATTTAAAATTGATGACGGGCATATGCTACTTAATGAAAGACCAGGACTTGGGGTCAATTAATTAAAATAATCATTTGTCACATTTTAATAGCGTCTTTTATATTCCTCATAAATTGACGTATATTGAATTTAGACAATTCATGAAATCAGGAATAATTCTATGGCAAGTAGAGCAATAATAGTTACCAATGGGCTTTTGGACACATTTTATGCAAAGACCTGTCACGGTTTACTGCGTGGGACGAGTCGCTATTCGATCCAGGCAGTTATTGATTATAAACACGCAGGGAAAGATTCAGGCGAAGTTGTATTTGGCAAGAAAAATAATATACCGGTTGTCAGTACCGTACAGGAATTTGTTAAAATAACCCAATTAAAAGCTCATTTCTGTATTGTAGGTGTGGCTTTTGAAGGAGGCTTACTTCCTGATGCATTTCGTGGAGGTCTTTCTGAAGCGATTAGGCAGCGTATGTCTATCGTAAATGGTTTACATACACACTTATCTGAAGATGAGGCTTTCGCAACATTGGCAAAACAATATAACGTGAAGCTTATAGACATTCGAAAGCCAAAACCAATAGAAGATCTGGCTTTCTGGACAGGAAAAAGTTTGAAATTAAAAATTCCCAGAATTGCTGTTTTGGGTATGGATTGCGCCGTGGGGAAACGGACTACTTGCCGTTGGTTGGTAAAAAATTTAAATAAAGCCGGTGTTAAAGCTGAAATGATCTATACAGGTCAAACGGGTTGGCTTCAGGGATATAAGTATGGGTTTATATTTGATTCAACGATTAATGATTTTGTAAGTGGAGAACTGGAGAACGCGCTTTTGTTCTGTGCTCAAGAAGCCAAACCTGATCTCATGATTATTGAAGGTCAATCCAGTCTAAGAAATCCCACTGGGCCTTGTGGATCAGAGATAATTATTAGTGGTGGGGTGAAAAAAGTAATCCTACAACATCAGCCTGCCCGCAAGTATTATGATGATAATCTAAAGTGGAAGCTTCCCATCCCTTCCATTCAATCCGAAATTGATTTAATCGAAAAATTCGGTGCAGAGGTGATTGCTGTTACTATAAATCCAGCCGGAACCAAAGATATTGATAAAACCATAACTCATTTAAAAGACGAAATCAAAGTTCCAGTTTATCAAAGCAGTGAACAGCATATGCAAGGTATTGTGGAACAATTGAAATCCTTAATCTAACCTGGGCGCTAATAGAAAATCACTTTTTTTGTTTCTACGATGGAGTTAGATTTATATCTGATAAAATACAATCCTGGCTGAATCGATGGGTTCCGTTTATAAGCAAAGAGATAATTACCTGCAGCTTGGAAACCTGTATAAATATTAAACACTTCTTTGCCATCCAGAGAAAGTAAATCAATCTCAAAATAATCCTGCTGCTTTAGTGTATAATTTATGGAAATTTCATCAGTAGCAGGATTTGGATTAAGTTCTAATATAAAAGGATGTGGGTCTGATTTATAAGTAGCTGTCGTTTTATCCGCAAACTCAATATTAATTTCATGCCAAGATACGAATGAGGGGCTTTCGGTTGTTAATACCTGTAGGAATCTTAAAGAGTCGTTTATATTTTCGAATTCATAAGTAAGAATATCCAGATCCTGGGTCTCTTGATCAAACTCATGAAAAATTGACAAATTACAATTTTCATCCTCAGCTCCTAATAATTGATGAACCGTTCTACCCGCTGGAAATTGAGAGGTAACCAGTTCTATTTTTGAAATCGCACGATTTTTTAAGAGGTCCAGTTTAATCCATTGTGGTGGAAAGTCTCCGGATCCCCAAAAAGTTTCTATGCTTTCATCAAATGCATTTTCAGGTCTAAAATCCGACAGGTAGTTGGATACTGTTACTCGGCCAGAATCTATTTGAAAAACTTCATCTTGCAAGCATACTGAATTACAGTCCAGGTCTTTACAATATTCAACTTTACCCCCTACCATCGTTAAGATAATCTCAATATCCATCAGTTGATCCGGATCGTTTGCCATAAGCAAAGGATTCTCAGAAACTATAACCAGGTCAGCAAATTTTCCTGGAGCAAGACTGCCTTTCAACGTTTCTTCCTTGGTGGCGTAAGCACCATCTACAGTTAATGATTTTATTGCCTGAAAAATTGACAGGCGTTGATCCTTTTCCCAATTAGCATGGTTTCGGTTTTGGTAACCCTCTCGTGTTACGGCTTGATGTATTACTCTAAAAGGATTATAATCACATACTGTATTATTAAATGGAGCATCCGTACTCCCAGTAGACCGGATTTCCTGTTCAAAAAAGTCTTTCCATCTCATTATATATTGAGGATTCTCGTTGCTAATATAGTTCATAAAGGTTTCCTGGCTGGGCCAATCCGGAGGTCCCATCAATTGGAACGAAGCAATGATCCCTTTCTCCTTGATCCTTTCTAATTGATCGTTATTAACTTTTACCACATGTTCGATTCGATGTCTAGAATCGCTATTATGCTCATTTCCTAGCACGTGCTCATAAGCATTAATAATCATTTCCATTGCGGATTCATTTACACAATGAGCGGCTACCGCCCATCCGGCATCATGAGCATCCTGGACCAATTCTGTCGTTTTCTCTTGAGACAATACGTCGGCTGTACCAAAAGGGTCATCTACGTAAATCTTTACACCTACTACCCTGATGCGATCGGAGTATTGATGTCCAGAAGAAAGACCCGATTGACTCAATGTAGTAATGAAGTCTTTACCATCATAGGTGCCCCAATATCCATTTAAACGGACTTTTAATTTTCCCTCCGTATCCAGTCGCAATGCATTATTAATGTGATCTGGTATCCATTCAGGATGACCAAAAT
>JAHEJC010000339.1 GCA_024639065.1 Lewinellaceae bacterium
TGAGCAGAAACTATTTGAACCGTGAACAAGACGCAACCAATCAGCCCAGCAACAGGCTTAAAAAGTCTAACCATCTAATGTTAAAATGTTAAATAAAAAGCGTCTTGGTGGTAAGCGGTGGTTGTGGACGGAAAGGAAAAAATTTGCCAATTAATTCATACTCTGAACCACTTAAAGAACTAATACGCTTTAATCAATCTATTTATTATAAAAAACAGTAATATATTTCGAACTTCTACCTAAATGACGATTGATAGTAGGAATTATCACAAGTTTTTTGAAAAATTAATAAGAACTTGAAAAATAGAAGGTAGAATGCTCCAGGTATAAACAGCGTGTATTATTGAGCATGGAAAAGATCTATTGCAAGAGCCAGTAAACTTATCTGAGCTGGATTTAATTAATTTTAGGTTACCTTAAATAATTCTTTGAAATGGCAAAGAATAGAGGCTTTAACGGTCTTAGGATCAATTGTAAATCCTAATTCTTTAGACATTGAAGTAACTGTTTTATCCTTATCCATTATGCCACAAGGGATAATATGATCAAAATATGAAAGATCCGTATTCACATTTAAGGCGAAACCATGGAGTGTAACCCATCTTGACAAATGCACTCCAATAGCGCAAATCTTTTTGAAAGGAAACCGCTGATTTCCTTTAACCCATACCCCAGTATAATTGGGAATTCTGAAAGCAGGAATATGATGATCCTGCAAGCTTCGTATTATAATTTCCTCAATAAATCGCACGTATTTATGGATATCTGTAAAAAACTCATCCAAATCTAAAATTGGGTAACCCACCACCTGTCCTGGGCCGTGGTAAGTAATATCTCCTCCTCGATTTATTTTTAATGCTTTTATCTGGCGTTCCTGCATATAAGCTTTGGATATCAACAAGTTATCTGAAGAAGCACTTTTCCCCAACGTATAAATATGAGGGTGTTCGCAAAAAACAAAATAGTTTGATTTCGATTGATTATCCCGTTTAGCCTTAATAATAGCTCGTTGTATTTCTTTCTGCTGATTCCATGCTTTTTCAAAAGGAATTAAACCCCAATCTTCAAACTTCAGTATTCTGATAGTTGATTTTCTCATTTGATTCATTCGACGAATTTAATTAGTTTCAGCAAGCGGGGAATGTTAAAGTATATACACACATAAGTCATTTTCATATTATTTTGTTTCTAATAAGCGTTAAATAATTACGGATAAGTGCATATTTATGGACTTGTTCGTATCTTTGTGGATCACAACAGATTAATAATCAACGAGTTTTATATTTTAATTTAACTTGCATAATCTCATGAGACGGGCAACCTCATTAATCACTTTGGTGCTGATTATCAGTCCGTTATGGTTAATGTCACAACAGATCAGTGACTTTACTATAACTGATGTGAAGGGGGAATCTCATTCCCTATTTGCCGATTACCTCGATCAGGATAAAATGGTAGTCGTTTTCATTCTACATAGTTTATGCCCAGATTGCAATGCGATCGCTGCAGATTACCAAAAATTATATTCTGCCTGGGGTTCAGGTAATTATGACGTACAATTTCTTGGTCTAACCAATAAAGAATTTGATACAGATAGTAAACTTCAGCAATTCAACGCAAAATATAGGATTAAACTGCCCATGGTGAGTTCAAATGGAGGTAGCATTGCCGCAGTGAATGAACTAGTCGGTACAAATTTTTCTGTTCCACCTATTTTCCTGCTGATCAAACCAGATCGATCAATAATCTATAATATAAAAGGTGATTCACATGCTGCTACATTAAGTTCTATTGATGAAAATTTAGTGGCTGCAGGTGCTATTAAGCCTTTTGTTATTGTAGGAGAAGTTAAATCAGAAGAGACACCTATCCAATCCGTAATTGTTAGTGCTTCTGGAGTTGCTGATTCTTTATCTAATATTGAAATTTCATTTACAGATGAAGCAGGAATCTATGAATATTCATTTTCAAGGAAGCCTGATTCCGAAGATGTCGCGTTTATTCCACAAAAAAACCATGATTTTGATAATGGTCTTTCCACCTTGGACATTGTAATTATCCTCCGTCATTTGTTGAGAACAGATCTGTTTGAAGAACCCGAAGATTATTTCCGGGCAGATATCAATCGTTCAGGATCAATATCAGTGTCAGATATTGTTGCTTTGCGAAAATTACTTTTACAGGTGGATACCGTTTTTGAAAATAATACCAGTTGGAGATTTATTCCTACGGATTATAAGTTTTTGGATCCAGAAAATCCTTTGGAAGAAGACGTGCCTGAATGGATTACAATCGGAGATATCGAAAATAAATTTTATGCACCTGACTTTAAAGGAATCAAAGTAGGAGATCTTAATGGAAGCGCCAATCCCAAATTATTGGATGCAAGAATAAGGGATAATACAAAATCGAAATTATTATATCAAGTTAATGAAGCGAAAGATCATATAACTTATTCATTTTATTCTGACAATATTAAAAACATCCTTGGTTTGCAAATGGAGTTAGAATATGACATCAATTCATTAGTTGACCCCAAAATAAATGACTATCAATTATCCTTTGTCAATCAATCATTTGGAGCTTTCAATACACAAATTGATGGAAATATATATCTAAGTTGGAATGATATTACCGGAAGAAATATTGACATATCGAAGCCGTTGTTCTCTATTGCATTTAAGAAATTCCATAGCCAAAACTTCAAACTGAGGCTTTCCAATAAAATACTCAAGTCTGAAATTTATAATCACCTGGATGCTACTTATCAACTAGAATTGGAAAAATTAAAAGATGATTTTGCCATCGTTTACCCAAATCCTACCAATGAAGACGTAAAAATATCATTTAAAAGGCCTTACAATGGAAACATTCAATTACTGAATACCTCTGGCCAGTTAATTGGTGAAGTTGTGGTAACGAACACTAAAACCCAAAATTTCTCACTAAATGGGCTTCAAGCGGGGATTTATTTGGTTCGTTTTCAAAACGACAGTGAGCTATCGATTAATTATCGAATAATTAAATTGTAGAACCCAGTTATTAGTTAGCTTGCAAAAGATATTTTCCATAGCTTTGCAGTTAAAGCAAAAATCGATATGGAAATTAAATATTTAGGACACTCCTGTTTTAGTATTAATTTTGGTGGTAAGAACCTATTATTCGATCCATTTATTACTTCAAATGATTTAGCCAAATCCATTGATATTCAGTCGATTAAGGCAGATTATATTTTATTATCTCACGGACATGCAGATCACGTAGCTGATGTTGAGCTAATTGCTAAAAACAATCCTGCGGTAAAACTGATTTCTAGCTTTGAGATCATCACCTGGTTTGGAAAAAAGGGAATAGATGGTCATCCGATGAACACTGGAGGAAAATGGGAATTTGACTTTGGTACGTTGAAATGTGTTTCTGCCGTACATTCTAATTCACTTCCAGATGAAAGTTATGGTGGGGTTGCCATGGGCTTTGTTATCTCCAATGCATCCTCCTGTTTTTATTTTGCCGGAGATACAGCACTGCATTCAGACATGAAATTGATACCCAGCATATGTCCGAAATTGGATGCAGCCATATTGCCTATCGGCGACAATTTTACCATGGGATTTCAAGATGCAATTTTAGCCAGTGATTTTATACAATGTAATAAGATTATTGGTTGTCATTATGATACGTTTGGCTATATCAAAATTGACCATGCTGAAGCAAAAGAAGCTTTCACAGCAGCTGAAAAAGATTTAGTCCTATTAGAAGTTGGTGCAATTACCAATATTTAATTCGGAGTATGGGAAAAATTGTTGCAATTACAAACCAAAAAGGCGGAGTAGGAAAGACTACCACCGCCATCAATTTAGCTGCCACAATTTCGATACTAGAATATCGGGTCTTATTAGTAGATGCTGATCCACAAGCAAATGCTAGTTCTGGGGCTGGAGTAGATTTATCTTCTATTGAATATAGTTTATACGACTGCATAATAAACGGATTGGATCCAAATGAAGCCATTGTGACTACAGAGACGCCTAATTTGGATATTTTACCTTCCCACGTTGATTTAGTGGGTGCGGAGCTTGAGTTGGTGGACCATGAAAATCGCGAATTTGTTTTACAAAATTGCCTCTCCAGTATTAAAGATAAATATGATTTCATTTTTGTAGATTGTTTACCTTCTCTGGGTCTTATAACACTTAATGCCTTGACTGCAGCCGATTCAGTAATTATACCTATTCAATGTGAGATATTTGCATTAGAAGGTCTAGCCAAACTAAAAAATACAATAGATTTGGTCAAAGAAAATTTAAATCCAAACCTTGAAATAGAAGGTATATTGTTATCCATGTATGATCGACGACTACGATTAGCGAATATGGTCGTTGAGGAAATCAAAGCAAATGACGATTACCCTGTCTTCAAAACCGTGATTCATCGAAATTCGAAAATCAGTGAAGCACCAGGCTTTAAAATACCAGTGATATTGTACGATGCTTCCAGTAAAGGAACCATAAACTTTTTAAACCTGGCTGATGAATTTTTACAAAAAAATCCAATTACTCAACAAGATAGAGTGGAAACATCATAATTTAAATGAGTTCAAGAAAAACGAATAAGAAAGAATTAGGCCAAGGAATTAGAGCCTTACTCAATACCAAAACAGAGGTTAAGTCCACTTCCCTTCCTCCAATTAAACGGGCTGTTTCACAAGATCAAATCATTGAAATAGCACTAGACCAGATTAATGTAAATCCATATCAACCTCGAAATGAATTTGAAAAAGAAAGTCTACAAGAATTAGCTGAATCCATTAAAATACATGGAGTTATTCAACCAATTACGATTCGTAAAATCAATCAAGCTACTTATCAAATTATTTCCGGTGAAAGAAGGTTTCGCGCTTCAAAAATAGTCGGAAAAAAAACGATTCCGGCTTATATCCGCATTGCGGATGACCAGGGATTGCTTGAAATGGCCTTAATAGAAAATGTACAGCGCGAAGACCTCAATCCCATTGAAATAGCCATAACCTTGAATCGGTTAATGAATGAATGCGAACTCACCCATGACAAATTATCCGAGAGAATCAGTAAGAAAAGAAGTACGGTTACCAATTATCTGCGATTGCTGAAATTACCACCTGATATTCAATCGGCTTTAAAAAATAAAAAGATTAGCATGGGACATGCAAAAGCCATCCTCTCGTTAGAAGATGTTGCGAGCCAATTATTGGTATTTAAACAAGTCCTCAGTCATAAATTGTCCGTAAGGGCCACAGAAACATTGGCTAAAAAATATCTAATTCAGCCTGCCACGAATAAGCCTTCCATACGCACATTGCCTTTGGAGTACAAAAAGATTGAAGAAAGATTAAGCGGTGCATTAGGCTCGAAAGTTAAATTGCACCGAAGTAAAAGTGGAACAGGAACGATAACCATTCCATTCTCCAGTGACGATCATTTGAATGATCTAATTGAAATCATAGAAGAACCATAGCGATTTCCGGCAATTAAATGGGCATTTAGTTTTTACCATATAACTCTTGAGCTGCTGCCTCATATTTATCCCCGGTCAACCATTGAGGATTTTGGGACATATTTGCGATATTGTAAGCTGCTTGAATAAACGCTTTCCAAAACTTATCCAGATAATTTAGGTTTAGATTTTCATAATGATCACCGGGGCGATGATAGTACTTAGAAATTTCTTTAGAAAATTCAGCAAATCCGGGAGAAAAAGTGGGTGCAGGAATACCCATTTTTGCAAAGTTGACGTTGTCTGATCGATCAAAAAGTCCTTGTTCAGGCGCTGGATCAGCTAAAGATTTTAGACCAAATTTTCGACATGCCTCGTCTATCTCCTTTTCTGCTCCTACCCTGGTTAAACCCATCACCGATACCAAAGTTGTATCATCATACCCAGCACCATCTGAGTTCAAATTAAAACGAATTTTTTTCAATTCTATAGGCGGGTTTTCAACAAAATATCTACTTCCTAATAGGCCTTTTTCTTCTCCGGTCCATGCCGCAAATAGCACAGATCTTTTAGGTGGGTTCTTGACTAAGGTTTGTGCTGCGCTAAGCACCGCTACTACACCTATACCATTATCCCGGGCTCCATTAAAGATGGTATCTGGATCGTTACCAAAAGTCCCGGTACCCACATGATCAAAATGGGCAGATAATAGTACAAAATCAGCTTTCAATCCGGGATCTGTTCCTTCAATGTATCCCAATACATTATTTGAACTGGATTTTTCTTTTAACATACCTGGATAATTGAAATTCATCTTACCCAAATCGCCTGCTACCAGTTTACCGATTTCTTCTTTCTCCAGATTAATGATCCCATAGAAAAAGGGATCGGCATTTTCATCTTCCTGGTCGATATCAAGCCGTCCGCGCCCCATATAATTAGACAACATTGTCCAAGGCATTTGTAATGCAAAAATTTCTACAATACCCATGGCTCCTTTAGCCTGAGCCAACGCTGCCTTTTCTTTTCTCATACCGAAAGCCGCCTGAGGAGATTTATTGTCACCATCTCCCATTAAAGTAATTACTAATTTTCCTTCCACATCCACTCCTTCATAATCTGCTTCCTCTGCGCCGTGATTTAAAAACACAGATTCGAAGTTACCTACAAATTCATCTTCGGATAAGGCTAAAAAACTTTGTCCCTGTTCAAATTTTGTACCATTCCACTCTACACTGTGATCCTGAGGACTTACCCGAGCCAATGGTACTGGTTGTAAATAACTATCTAAACCAGGTACTGGTTTGAGGCCAAAAGCTTCAAATTGAATAGCTATATACCTTGCAGCAATATCGTTTCCAGGTTCTCCGGTATCTCTGCCCTTAAGCTCATCTGAAGCTAAAAACTGTAGATGGGCATTATTTTGTGGTGGTGTCCATTGTTCGAAAATGTCCTGTCCACTGATAGGGCCAGCGAATAAAAAAATAGTAATAAAAATTCCAAAATATTTCATTCTACAAGGTTTAGATAAATTGAATTAATAGCCAAAATTAAAATAAAATTATTTCTAAGGGAATGTCTTTGGTCAAAATGGATTTTATATCTTCGATACTGCTATTTCATTGGGAAAAGTTCCGCAATGATAAATAAAAATTATGAAGAAGGTTGCCTTACATTGGAAGATAATAATTGGGATGGTTTTGGGGATACTTTTTGGACTTCTCATGGCCAATATAGGTCAAAAAGGAATCGTATCGGATTGGATAAAACCGTTTGGAACTATATTCATTAATCTTCTAAAGCTGATTGCTGTTCCATTGATCATTGCATCATTAATTAAGGGGATTGGTGAATTAAATGATATCTCCAAGTTATCCAAAATGGGATTTCGCACGCTGGGAATTTATATTACCACTACGATATGTGCGGTAATGTTAGGATTGTTATTGGTTAATGTTCTAAAACCAGG
>JAHEJC010000340.1 GCA_024639065.1 Lewinellaceae bacterium
CCTTGCTTAAACATTATTACATCTCATATATGTTAAAGTTAATTAACAGGGCACTCGAATAAACTAAGATCCTTAAATTACTTATTAATTCACGTCTAAAATATATACATCTATGAAACAAACCTTGACATTAATTTTTGCGTTCTCCTGTACATTTGCATTTCAAGTGAATGCCACTAAGTATTGTGATGCATGGGGAAAAAATAATACTTACGGATGGATCTCATCTGTACATGTCGGTGCTATGACCTCACATTCAAGCTGGAATGGTAAAGGTTATCACGATTATACCAGCAAACATATAAAATGTGAACCGGGAAAATCTTACAAAGTTTCTCTCAAGCCTCATATGCAATATGGGCATCATGAGGAAGCACATTGGGGTGTTTGGGTGGATTGGGACTATGATGGTCACTTTAGTGATCATGAAAAAGTAGTGAGTGCCTCTTCTTACCACGAAGTGGAATCCTGGCTCAAAGTACCTTCTCATGCTAAATATGGTAAGACCAGAATGCGGGTTGCTTCCAGGTGGTGGTATGCACCGACTTCCTGTGGATACTATTGGTATGGCGACGTGCACGATTATACGTTGCATATTGAAGATCCACACCACTACAAGCCTGAACCAACTTATTGTAAGGTCAATGGGAAAAATGACGATTACGGTTGGATAAAACGAGTTGAATTAGGTGCAATTAATAATACCACCTGGTGGAATGGTTACAAAGATTTTTGTCACTATAAATCAACCACGGTAGATCCGGGTGATGAATTGACATTGAGCCTCATGCCCTATATTAAAAAACAGCATTACGGTTGGGGCCATAAAGAAATAGGCCATTGGAAAGTATGGGTCGACTGGGATCAGGATGCTAAATTTGAAGATAGTGAAGTCATGGTGGATAGCTCCTCATTTGATCCAATGGATCTACCCTTCAAGGTACCGGTCAATGCTAAAGAAGGTAAAACCAGAATGCGTGTCTCATTAAGATTTATCTACAAACCGAAAGCTTGTGGAGATTACTGGTACGGAGATGTCGAAGATTATTGCCTCATTGTGGGTGAAGAAGAAAAGCCCCACGTAGCACCCGAATACTGCTCAGTATACGGTAAAAATGATGACTATGGATTTATAAAACAGGTTACTTTTGGATCTATAGATAAAACCTCAGGTTTTAGTCCGGGTGGATACGTAGATTATACCAATTATTCTACCGATGTGTCCCCTGGGAATAGCTATAAATTGAAGTTAACTCCATGGTTAAATAAAGTTTATGACCACTACTCAGGCTGGAATACCACGCATGCTGGTTACTGGACCGTGTGGATTGATTTTGATCAAAATGGTGCGTTTGACCCTGATGAAAAGGTACTTTGGGATCATACTAAATATTCAATTTGGAAATATATTCACATCCCTCATGACGCAAAAAGTGGACCTACCCGTATGCGCATAGCGCTAAGATGGATCTACTGGCCCAAAGCTTGTGGAGAATATTGGTATGGAGAGGTTGAAGATTACACAGTGAATATTGGAGCGAGCAGTGGACACTACGGATTCTTATCCACCAATAATATTTCAGCTCCCCCATCATTCGACGATGGAGCCATGAATGTATTCCCGAACCCAGCGCATAGTTCTATCCGTATTGCAACGCCTAATAATCAGGCTATGGAACTTGAAATATATAGTATTACTGGAAAATTAATGCAAAGAAAGAATCAATATAGTTCAAAAACCAATCTCGAAATTAGTACTTTTACTAGTGGAAGTTATGTTGCCATACTAACCGAAGATAACGGAAGGAAGTACCACCAGAAATTTGTGAAGAAATAATACTGGGTTAACCCTGACATTCAAAGAAGCTTAGAGGGGGATTAATGGATTCCATTAATCCCTTTATTTATTTCTTGTTGTATGATGCGTCTTATCAGGAGCACATGATTTCTATAATGATAAACCATCTCTAAATTTATTGAAGCATTTGGACCATCATTAGAATCTAATTTGACGGAGGAGCGGGTAACATGTTTCTTATCGCAGCAATTCTCCATTGGTTCTTTTCTTTCTGAGCGATAAAAGTGCTCCACATTTTTCGATCCGAATTGCCATTTGAGCCTTTAATAATGTATCGAGCATCAACGATGGCTAAAGATTCTGTAAGAAAGCGAACCGTCTCTATCTGGATAGATCGGTCTCCCGAATTTCGTTTGGAGCTTGAAATCATTCCCGCTACCACCGTGTCAAGTCCCCGACGCCAGGTTCCGGAGGATACCAATTGATCTGCTTCCTGAGTAAACAACCCTTTTAAGGATTCTTCATGCACTTGATCGCGCGCCTTTTCGTAATTGGCTATAAGATCACGTAGCGCTTGCTCATCAATCGCCTGGGATTGCGCACTTAATAGTTGGAAACTCATTATCGTGAATACAAATATGAAAGGAAATATGAATTTATTCATAGAGAGGATCTTTACATGCATTTAATAATATGGTTAAAGATAGAATTTGCTTTTTGACTATAAATGAGGAAAATCATTCAAGCATATATAATGATTTGATGTTTTTGAATTTCATCCGACTGAATATACAAAACCTGAAAGCCGCAATCGCAGGATTCTGTTTTGAATTACCTCATCGTTTACATTTAGCTGGTAAAAATGAAAAATTATCATAGAATCAATATTATTTCAATAAATAGTAAGGGCTGGTTTAACTCCATATATCCCATTTTCATTTTAAAATCGAAAGAAATACCTCAAAGATTCGTTTTAACGTTTAAAAAGATTTAACATCCTTGTCTAAGTTTAATGATAAGGGTGGTATATCTTAGCCCTTTAGTTATTGCGCATGCGTTGGACATTCATTGTATTGATTTCTTTTTTGATCGCTCAGCAACTACTGGGACAAGTCTGTCCTCAGGTATTGAACGTAGAGCTGACCTGTGAAAACAGTACATGCGTATCAGTCTGCCCTGGGCAAGATATTACACTCATCATGGAGGTTCGTAATGCAAGGGATGGAGACGAATATGAATGGTACTATGGAGACAATCCGGGCTTCAATCCGCTGACTGAAGGCACCTCGTTAGGTCCTCAAGCGGTACAACTGGATTTGTGCCAACCCAGCAATTGTCCCCAATTGATCGCAGCCAACATTGATGCTTGTCTATCAGAATCAAACGAATATATGCTGTTGCACTCAGGAAGTGGATTTGAAGTCGACGAGCTTGAAATTGATTTCGATAATGCCAATAACTTTTGTCCTTCTTGTAGTGATATAGGTTCTGGCTGTAGTTTTTTTGCAGTCCCAGCCATCAATTTAACCGGCTGTCCGAATGTAATTTTAGCGGGCCCGGATGATCGCATTCCCGGGGGCGCTACGGTCATTGTATTTGTGAGTGCCGTAGCCAACGGAAGTGCGCTTGACTTTACTGAATTGTGCAATAATGCAGCCAGTGTTTCTTCCCCTGTTTATTTGTTACAATCTTCATGTTCCCGGCTTTTAAGTGGCAATCCGATAGGAGCCTTTACCAATGCCGGAGGTACCGGAGAACGATTTACCACTCTTACCTTCTGCAGTGGATGTCCATCAACTGGCTTTGTTTACAATGTATCCGAATATATCGGCATTGATGGAGAATCGTGGGCTGAAGGAACAAGATTTCTTCTCACATGTCCGAGTGCTTATCCAGCCCCATCCGGACCTTTTTTCGCTTCGCTGAACTTTTCAATTAATGAAGAGTTTTGCGATTTAAGCGAAGTCCATTTTAAGGGTATCTACCGGCCTAGCGAAAATGGTTGTACCGAACTACCCATGACGCCCAATACCTTTTTAGATGATTATTTTTGTCCACAGGTGGAGATCCTGGGTCCGGAAAGTTTATGCGCTGGTGAAACCGTTGAGCTGATCGCTTCTCCGGATAATTGGGATATATTTCGTTGGCAAGGCGATGTTAGTTTAACCTCGGAGACCGTCACAGTTGGTCCTGGTACCTATGAATTATTGGTTAGCAATGTAAATGGTTGTTCAGCACAAGATCTGCTTACTATTCAATCTTTTACGGATCCGGAGCCAGTTATCGACATTCAACCAACCGACACGATCTGCCCGGGTGATTCCGTAGAAATTTCCCTATCCGGAGCCACCTACTTTATTACCCCGGATGGCACTATGCTACCGATGCGATTTTCAGTAACTTATTATAATGATACCATAATTCCTTTCACGGCCGAGCAGGATGGCTGTATAGTAGAGGATACTATCTTTTTATATACCGATCTATTATTATGCAACTCTTTAACCTGTGAGGATACGGAGATCATCGATACGATTCAAGACACGCTTTGTCTTAAGGATCTTCCCTTGAGAATCCTGGTGAATGTAGAAAGTTATAAGCAAGGGATTGGTATTTGGGCCGGACCCGGGATTATTGACTCCACCCAAGGAACATTTGATCCAGGAGTGGCTGGTTTGGGAACGCACGCCATTACCTTCACCTATTTATTAGATAGTTGCACGTTTATTCATTACGATACGGTAACGGTAACCTCTTTAGGTGCTGATTTTTTTGATGGGGGGACCTACTGTCGATCTTCCGGGGACCTGGAATTATGGGTGCAGGTGTTTGGAGATGCTCCTTATACGGTATTTTATACCGTTGATGATAATCTACCTCAAAGCACCCCACCATCCAATACAGATTCTATTCTTATCGCGATCCCTTATGATCAAATAGTATCCGAAATTGTGATTAATGGATATAGTTCTGCTTATTGTTTTGATACGTTGGTTGGCATCAATTACGCCCGGGTCATTGATGGCGTGGAAGGTACTTTTGGTCATCAATGTGACCAGGCTCAAAATAGCTGGATCCCTATCGCTCAACTCACCGGCGACCCACAAAACGCCTATAGTGTTTCAGGTGGTACCGGAACGTTTAATGGTGCCACCTTCACCGGTGACCCGGTACCACTGGGCTCAGAATTTCAAGCCAGGTTTTTTGGATTGAGTTTGCCTTGTGATACCCTGGAGGTTCGACTACCCAGTCCTAGTTGTATATGCTCTTCGGAAGCTGGTGAAGTATCGGCGGCTTCCGATACGATCATAATATGCCGGGATGAAGAAAATTCAGTAGCCTATGCTCACGATGGGAATGAAAGTTTAGATGATAATGATGTGCTTCGTTTTATTTTTCACGATGGAAGACCCGATTCATTAGGTTCGATACTACAATGGAGCGATGCACCTTTGCTTACGCTACCGAGCGTTACTCCCTTAAATCCAGGCATTTATTATTTGCAAGCGGTAACTGGGAATCTTCAAGGGGATACGGTCAATATTTTGGATGGTTGTACTGCTTATTCCAATGGGATACCGCTTAGGGTACGAGCATTCCCAACCCTTTTCATGAAACCGGTTGTGTATGGTTGTGGTACTGGATTTGTTGACATTCCTATTCCCTTAAGTGGTACGCAACCCTATAATGTGTATTATGAATCAGACCTGGGTGAAAGGCTGACCACGACTATGACCGATTCTTTTTCGATCAGTCTTAATTTTTCAGAAGATGACACTTTCCGGGTATTGAGAATTGAAGATCGTTTTTGTGAGGGTGTGGTATTCGGTGAAACTTTAGTGAAGATCGTAAATCCGGATACCGGATCTTTTTTCATGGAGACCTGTGAAATTGCTCTTCAGATTGGCGATACCCGATTTGATGCTACTACTCCAAATGGAATAGCCAGGCTTGAAGGAGCCAGTGTGACGGGTTGTGATAGTTTCGTAATCGTGAACTTAGTTTTTGAAGATCCACCAATGGGAGTTATTCAGCAAAACATATGCCCAGAAGATACCATCTGGATAAACAATACTGCTTATCATCGTTCCAATCCAATAGGTACAGAAATACTTATTAATGGATCATCTGAAGGCTGTGACAGTATTGTCAACATTGATCTAAATTTCTGGACCGTGGATACTACACGTTTCGCTTTTTCTATATGTAGAGGCCAATCATTTACTTTTAACAATAGAATTTTTGATGAGCAAAACCCTTCGGGCCTAATAAGTATCCCAAATATAGGATTGAACGGTTGTGACAGTGCTATTATGATAAATTTGAGCTTTGAAGAACAGGATACATTCTTATTTACACCATCAATTTGTTGGGGTGAAACGATTATCATAAATGGGAATGAGTATGGTGCACAAAATCTTCAAGGCTTGGAAACGATTGTAACCGCTGACCCGCTTGATTGTGATTCCATAGTTCAAATAGAAATTGTATTACCTGATACAGTAGATAAAATTATAAATGCATGCGCAGGAGATATTGTAACATTTGGTACTGGGGTCTTTAGTGAAAATAATACGAAAGGATTAGTACTAATAGATGCCGCTTTGGGATGTGACACGCTATACGATGTGGAAGTGATTTTCCAAGAAGATCAAATTGAAATTATAGCTACCACTCTTTGTCCTGGAGAATCACTTATGGTGGGTGAAACACTTTTTAATGAAAATAATAGGATGGGTTCTGTACGCTTGATTGGTGAAAGTGTTTCTGGTTGTGACAGTGTGGTGGAAGTATCTATCGAATACATTGATCCCGTGCTGAGAATTGATCAAACGATTTGTTCAGGTACCTCACTCATCTTTATGGATGTTACCTATGACCAGACATTCCCTTATGATTCAATTGTACTTTCGGGAGCAGCCATTCTGGGCTGCGATAGCGTGATCATCGTAGATCTCAGATTTGAAGACTCTATAGTCACCCGCATTGATTCTCGCTTGTGTCCTGGAGAGGTGTTACAAGTGGGTGATCAGTTTTTTGACCTGGACAATCCATCAGGTCGAGTATTTTTCCCCAACGGCTCTGTACGCGGATGTGATTCGGTTGTGCAGATTGATCTCAACTATTTTCCAGTAGTTTTGGATAGTTTGGAAGTGACCTTGTGTCCCGGAACCTTCATACTGGTGAATGGTTTTAGGTATGATGAAACCAGCCCGCAAGGTTTAGAGAGTATAGCTGGAGGTGCAAGTAATGGATGTGATAGCATGGTCTATGTTTCTTTAAATTTCGCTCCAATGAATCCTGCGATTCAAACTCGGGTGGTGGGTTGTGAAAGCCGAGAAGATCGTAGCGTATACATAGGAGGCGTTAGTAGTGGTCTCCCTCCATATCAAATAATTTTGAACCAACAGGATACTTTCGAGACGCTGAACTTCCCATTTCAAATATATGTAGACCCTTCTTCAACTGCTGTATCCGTTGAAATTCAAGATCAAACGAATTGTATTTCGACCGAGGTGTTAAACTTTATGGATGATAGTACTCAAAGTACTATTCAACTAGTTGGAGAAAACAACTTAATGTTAGGTGAAAGCACGACTATAAACCTATCCACAAATTTTCCAATCGA
>JAHEJC010000341.1 GCA_024639065.1 Lewinellaceae bacterium
ATACGCTGTAATTCGCCGGGACTGGCCGTCCAATTGTAGGCGTCATATTTTGCAGGATCGTTTCTTTGGTCAAGATCGAATTTCATGGCCGTGAAGCCCATATCTCTAACTTCTTTTGCACTATCAGCAAACTTTTCGGGAGTTGGTAATCTAAATTGATATAGAGCCGTATCGCAATACAGTCGAATTTTATCCCGGTATTTCCCTCCCAATAGTTGATAAATGGGTAATCCCAGCGCCTTGCCCGTCAAATCCCAAAGAGCTGTCTCGATGCCAGAAAGTACAGCTATAAACATTCCGGATTGAGCACCTTCAAATACGCCGCTCCGACGTAAATCTTCATTCAAACGGTGCACATTCAACGGATTTTTACCCTTTATACGCTCACCAAGCATTTTTACTAGATGATATGTACCTGGCGTTGCATCAACAGCCTCACCGCAACCCCAAATATCCTGGTTGGTATGGATCTTAATAAAGAGTCCATGACCATTACGGATGTAGCCACATCGTAATTCAGTAATCTTCAAGTCCGAAGGTATTGAATGTGAATTTCTGCGTTCAGAAGAAAGGATAAGTCCGTGCCAGCCAGTAAAGCTCATAGCTCCGGCGAGCATCGTATTTTTGAAGAAAGCACGGCGGGAATTGTCAACCTTCATTACCAGGTTCTTTTTTTGAGATATTCTTGAATCTGTTCTTTAGGAACGGGAAGTTCAGCTATGTGTGTATTGAGCCATAAAGAAAAATCACGTTCTATATCATCAGTCCACCGAGAGTCGATTTGACCAGCCGTATATTTTTTTTCACGCAACCGGAGATGGCCAAACATATCGCGCAGTCTGATAATCTCAGAGGTAGTAACCACCTCTTGTGCGAGGTGGGCAGGGATAAAACTTACCCCTCCTTCTTTGCCCAATACGACATCACCTGGCATGACTAAAACGTTACCAATTCGGGTAGGAATATTAATACCTATCAGGGTCGTGTTGAGCTGACCCTTGGGATTGTTCAGGTGATGAGAGGGATGATAACTCCGTACGAAAGCAGTGAAATCTTCCAGTTGTTTCAGTCCTTCCATATCCCGGATAGCACCGTTGTACACAATACCGTTGCCACTGTTGGCATAGATAGCATTCCCGAGGTTGTCTCCGATGGTCGGGCCATCAAGATGTGCACCAAACTGATCACCCACATAAACATCTCCAGGCACAAGTTGATCCACCGGCCATGAATTCTGAGAGCGTATCCTGCCGCTGGCCCGTCCAATGCTATCTATCACTTGGTGCACGTCAGGTCTACCGGGCATAAAAACGGCGGTTAGTGCCCGTCCAACAAGCACACCTTCAGGATTAATACAAAGCCAACCCTCCTCATACTGGAATTTGTAATTAGCATTTCTCATAACAGCCCAGGCTTCTTCATGGGTGACAGATTTCATACGTTCGAGGAGTTCATCTTCGACCCTGGGTCTTCCATCAGCGAATCGTTCTCCTTTCCATTCAGGTGTGAGGGTAATAAGCTCTTCAGGGCTCATGGAAACCAGCTGTGATTTGATACTTGAAGAAACTAATAGAAACACCCAAATGAAAATAAAGCGATTGTAAAATTTGATCATTGACTTGTCCATTGCAGTTATTTGGAATTTTGATCGTAAAAAATCCTCTGAAGCTAATTTTACGATTTCCCCTTTTAATATTACGAAAATTCCCAAGAATAATTATAAAGAAAAATGATCATATTGATGACCGAATCGAGCAGTTGTTCGAAAAGTGAGTGTATTTTTTTTGACGAAGAATGGAAGATGCTCAAGAAATAGAATAATGTTGAAAGTGAGCAAAGCAAAAAATGTAATAGGATTATTTTATATAAATTAGTTTTCAAACCTTACCAGACTATTTTACTTTGAATCCTATCATAGACGCTTTCTATAACATGTACTATCTACAAAAACGAAAATATTTACGGAATCGATTGCCATAAATTCCATAAATGGAGAGATGAATTATTTATTGTCTTTTTCGATCTGGGGGCATACCCTCAGTAGCGAGTGGTTTCTTGAGTACCTGTTCGAACCAAAGAAAATCTGTTCAAACCTGGTAGTGGAAAAGAATTTTTAAGATCTTTGTGCTCTTGCCGCAGTGGCGGAATTGGTAGACGCGCACGTTTCAGGGGCGTGTGTTCGCAAGAGCGTGGGGGTTCGAGTCCCCCCTGCGGCACTTAAATATTAAAGGCAGAAAGCAGAAATCAGAAAGACAGATGGTTGAATTTAAATTACGATTTACTGTTATGCTGTTCATTATTCTTTCGGTAAATTGTGGCCAACAGGTTACTAAAGAACAAAATGACTTATCACTCCTAAGTTATGTTGATCCCTTCATTGGCACCGGTTTTCACGGGCATACTTTCCCCGGTCCTACCCTTCCCCATAGTCGGGTACAATTAAGTCCAGATACGCATATCATGGGCTGGGATGCCAGTAGCGGGTATCATTATGATGATACTACCTTGTATGGATTCAGCCATACGCATCTTTCCGGTACGGGCATAGGCGACCTGGGAGATATTCTCATGCTTCCTTATACGGGTAGTCCTGAAAAGAAAGAACCCGAGGGTGTATTAGACCATCAACAAGAAGAAGCCTCTCCGGGATACTACAAAGTGAACGTGTTACCCTGGCAAATTCAAGCAGAGCTGACTACAGGTCGATGGACTGGCTGGCATCGTTACACTTATCCTAAAGGAGAAGAGGCAAAATTGATGGTGGACCTGGCCCACATTCTGCAACCCAATTGGGGACATCGACTGATCGACAGCCAACTAAAAATATTAGACGATTATACCATCTGGGGTTACCGACTTACTTCCGGTTGGGCTCAATACGATCCCATCTGGTTTACTTGTAAATTTAATCACCCAATAGCCGAAATGAACCTGTATAACGATACGCCATCTGATACTTTAATCAGCTTGAGTGCTCATATTTCCTTTGGTAGACTGAACAGTCCGCTAGAATGTGTGGTTGCCATCTCTTCCGTGGATAGCTTGGGTGCCCATAACAATCTAGAAGCTGAGGTCAACCTGACTTTTGATAAAGTACATCATCAAGCCAAACAGATCTGGAATCAAGAATTACAAAAAATAAAAATCGAATCAAACGATCCACAGGTCTTGCGCAATTTTTATACCGCTCTATACCATACCAAAATAGCCCCCTTATTGCTCAGTGATGTTGATGGCAGGTATCGTGGATTAGACCAGCAAATTCATCAGCCTTCGTCCAATGCTTATACCGCCTATTCTTTATGGGACACTTTCAGGTCTTGGATTCCACTTATGAGTATTATCGAACCGGATCTATTCAATCAATGGGTGATGGATTTATATTCAAAATACTTGCAAGGTGGTTTATTACCCAAATGGCCCTTGAACAGTAATTATACCGGAACTATGGTAGGCTATCCCGCTTGCGCATTGATAGCTGACGGGATAGTCAAAGGTTTGGTTCCATCTAATTCCGAAGATTTATTAAAAGCATGTGTCACCAGTTCCAGCTGGCAACCAGAATTTGTAGAAAAGCACCTTGGAACCCGTGCTCAAAGTGTGATGGCTCAACCCATTTACTACAAAGAAAAATATGGAATTATTCCAAAAGATAGCGCCAACGGGTCAGTATCATATGGACTTGAGATGGCTTACTATGATTGGTGTATTTCAGTCATTGCAAAGCAATTAGGTGATTCTGAATTGGCCGAGCAATATTATCAAAAAGGACAGGCTTACCGTAAATACTATGATCCCAATAAAGGATTTATGCATGGAGTAAATCTTGATGGAACATTTTCCCAATTATTCAATCCCAACTATTCAGATCATGAGCATAGTGAATTTATTGAAGGAAACGCCTGGCAATGGACCCCTACGGTAATGCATGATTTTCCAGGACTGGCAGAATTAATGGGAGGTTCAGTGGAGTTGGGGGTATGGATGGATAGCCTTTTCACTACCTCATCGGTTATAGAGGGCGAAAATGCCTCGGGTGATATTACCGGATTGATTGGTCAATATGCCCACGGAAATGAACCAAGCCATCATGTACCATTTATCTATACCTATACGGATCGACCTTGGAAAGCGCAACCCATTCTTGATACGATCCTCTATCATTTTTACAACGATACTCCAGATGGAATCATTGGTAATGAAGATTGTGGCCAAATGTCTGCCTGGTATGTTTTAAATGCACTGGGTATCTATCAGGTAACTCCGGGAGATGCAACTTTTACTATAGGTCGCCCGATCGTAGAAAGTGCAAAAATCCAAATAAAAGATGGTGGAATCTTTAAGATAACCGTAAAGAATAATTCCAGGATAAACAAATATGTTCAGGCAGCTTCAATTAACGGATCGGTTATAGTCAATAATCAATTTGAGTACGACCAAATTATTCCCGGAGGACATTTAAAGATAACTATGGGCCCAGATCCCAAGCATTAGATAATCAATTAATCCTTTGTTTAGCGTAATACAAATCAGGTGGTACATCGTTGGGTACAGACGGTCCTGGTGTACTGCGCCCATTATCAATATATTGATTCATTAATAGCGTCAATTCTTTTACAATATCAGGATAATCAGCATAAAGATTGGTTTGTTCTCCAGGATCTTTGACCAGGTCAAATAATTGGTGCTCTGGTAAAGCCTGTGCCCAGGCCTCAGCAGGTGTGGGTTTACTCCATCCACCAGAACCAGGACAAAAAATCAGTTTCCATGGACCTTTGCGTATGGCAAAAGAACCATTGATCGAATGATGGACCGTCGCTTCGCGTATAGGTGAATTTATTCCGTAAAAAGCTGGGGTCAAATCATAGCTATCTTCCCCAACTTCTTCGGATAATTCAGTATTGGTCAGTTGAGCACAAGTGGCGAATAAATCGGTCAAACAAACTGGGTGATCATAACGACTACCTGGTTTAATAACCTTGGGCCATTGTAGGAAAAATGGGACTCGATGTCCTCCTTCATATATATCCGCTTTATGGCCTCTATAGATGTAGCTTGGTTTATGGCCTACCTGGGCTAGCTCTTCAAAATCAGCCATAGGTGAACATCCATTATCGCTCGTAAATATTAATATGGTGTTATCAATCAATCCAATTTCATTAAGTGCATCTTTTACTTGTTTAACTACATCATCTACCATCAAAACAAAATCTCCATACTCATTGGTCTTACTCAGGCCCTGGAATTTTTCTAATGGTAATATTGGGGTGTGGGGCGCTGGTAATGGAAAATACAGGAAAAAAGGATCGGACCTGTCTTCTTGTCCTTTAATATACTCGACCGCTTTCTCTGTGAATGTTGGTAACACCTGATCCATGATTACATCGTGACCGATGGGGCCTTTTCTCCAAAACCCTTTGCCAGGATTAGCCTCTATGGTATCAATTATGGTTGAAGTAGCCTGGTTGTTTTCAATATATACATATGGGGGAATATCCAAAGAGGCGGTAATACCAAAAAAATAATCAAATCCATTGTTTAGTGGACCTTCTGTAATAGGTTTTCTTACGTCTACGTTACCTTGATCATCTTCCTGCCATCCAAGTCCTAAATGCCACTTACCGATACAGGCGGTATTGTAACCATTATTTTTTAATAGCTGAGCCACCGTTAACCGAGTGGAATCAATTAGGGGTTGATCCCAACTCCAGGTGACCCCGTTTTTCAATCTGCTCCTCCAAGCATACCGCCCAGTTAAAATACCGTAACGGGTAGGTGTACATACACCAGATCCACTGTGGGCATCGGTAAATTTGATCCCTTGGCGTGCAATTGAGTCAATCGTTTTGGTCTGTATTCTCGAGTTAGGATTGAGGATTGAAATGTCTCCATAACCCAGGTCATCTGCTAGAATATATACAATATTTGGACGCGTATCATCATCCAATTTTTTGCAGCTCGTGCTTGCCATAAGCATATACACAAAAAATGGAAGTAAATACCTGAAATTAATATTCATAATATCTTTACGGTTAGCTAAATCTAAATATGCCTAATTAATCTCAAATATTTCAGTGATATTGAAAATAGTTCAAGCTGATAAATTTGTTTCATGAATAAATGATACATCTGAGGAATTAGTTCAGGGAAAACAAATTAGTAGAAGAGAATAAAATTTCGGCGAAGTATTGACATTTTCTATTTATAATTGTATCTTAATCAAAATTAAAAAACAATAAAAATGTTACCGCCATACCGGATACTGGCAAAGAATATTTTTATTCTTTGCCATAAAAAAAGATTAAACCAAAAGTGATTCTTCGTTCAAACAGGTGTTGCTTTGTAAGCATAACACATAAGCTTTTTAGCTAAGAAATATCGAAGACCTTATTGCTAGATATCTTTCCTACCGATGATAAACCCCAAATACCACGAATAGCAATAGATCATTTTTGAAAAAAATAAAATTCCGGATCTCCTCCAATAAGATCCGGATTTTTCTTTTAGTATGAAATCTCTCAGTTCAATAAGTTTTATCCTTTCATCTATCCCTTGACACCTCGAATTGTTTTTTTCTTCAAACCAAATGGTGTTTTAATTTCTGTTTTCAAAAACGAAGTAAATGGATGGAAAATTTCTATGAAATGTCGCTGGTCAATGTAATCGGTTCCCTTGTCCATCAATTCACCATTGGTTTCAAATTGATAATGGATACTATTGCCTAATATTTCAGAAGCTGCCTGGTTTTTTGATTCGGCCAGTAAAATCAATAAATGAGATCTTGCATACTTTCCAGCCTGATTAATAGACTGACCTGTGCTCTTATCTATTGACTTGCTGAGATAATGAATGGTGTCCTTTTTCATGGTAAGATGAAATGAGCCTTGATGATATGGGCCAAAACAACCGACAAAAGTATATTTCATGACGAGTTCTTCACTTTCTTCTAGATCTAGAATTTTTGATTCCAAATCTCCTATGACCGAGTTGGCCTGCAAAGAACTCCATCCCATTATGAAGAAAATAATCAATAAGTATTTATATTTCATATCCCTTTTTTATGTTAAGACGTTGGAATAAGTAAATTTAGTTATTTCAAAATGGTTAAATATTCATTAAAAATTGATTAGACCATAATAAATCAATCAAAACAATGTCAAAGCATGATCTGTTTAGTACCTAAATAAAGCTAAATATGCAACCGTTAGAACAAGCAACATTTGGAGGTGGATGTTTTTGGTGTACCGAAGCCGTATTTCAAGAACTCATAGGAGTAACCAGCGTTATTCCTGGTTATGCCGGAGGTCATTTGGAAAACCCTACTTATCGAGAAATATGCAGCAAGACCACCGGGCATGCCGAAGTGATTCAGGTAGAATATGATCCAGCTG
>JAHEJC010000615.1 GCA_024639065.1 Lewinellaceae bacterium
AAATGTAGTTTTCAGTGACAATTGCACTCTATTTAGGTAGTCCATTACGGGTATATGAGTTGTGTCATATCAGTTATGAAAGCGAAGAATAGAGTCTTCAGCGTCGGGGCATCCAGGCCCCTAGGATTAGATACCTTAACAGTCTAGAAATTATTCAATTATTTGGTACTTCTTTCGGGCCAGTTCCTTAGGCATACCATTAAAATGCCACCACTCATGACTCAAAGGTAAAAAGCCAACACTAATCATTGTTTCCGACAATAGCTTTCGATTTCCAATTTGCTTATCATTTAAATCAAACCTCAATTTCATTTTTACAAATTGCCAATATATTTCAAATGTGCTTTTCCTAAACGGTGAAAACCCCATGTCCAATTCTTCACCATTTTCATCGACAATCGTTATATCAACAGCTACTCCATAGTTATGCATTGAGCCATTGTTTGGATTTGCGACATATTTCTCGAATTTGGTTCCTTTCATTTTCTCATACATCAATCTGGACACGCTTCTTGGTCGCGCGGCATCTAAAATGAGCAAGGAATAACCTGGATGTCTGGTTTTTAACATTTTATGCGCTTTGGAAAGCTTAATGGCGATCTCTTTTCTCAAATATGCTTTGCTTAACCCGTTGTAGTAATTTTCCCGAAAATAATTCTTTTTTGGATCTGAATTTACAAGGTCGACCTTAATTGAATTATCAATACTGCTGACATCGACCAATTCCGCATTAATGAATTTCTTTTCAATATCATTTGCGCGGGCGAAGTCACCAATGAAAATAAAAACTGTGATGAAAACGAATAGGTATACTAAATTAAAACATTTCATTTGATTTATAACTCTTCGGCGAAGCTACGGGCCTTAAGAATTCCAATCTAAGGTGTACTTATATATCCTGTTGCAATTTGGTTAAAAATTTATCTGATATTCACCTGGTAATTCAGGTCTGAGTATAGCCTTGCGAATCTTTTCTCTACTGCTTCGTAATGCGAAATGGACAGCAAAGGCACCATCGCGATATTTAATGCCAATTACATTTCTCCAATCGCCAGAGTTGAATTCAGTAATTGGTATGGTTTTAAATTCTATCAAATCTTTATTATTGTCATCAATCTTTAGCCACTGAAGATACAAAAAGCTCCTCGTATGTTCCCATCCAAGATTTCTAACAATCAGACGCCAATTTCCGTAATTCTCCCCTTCCTTCCATAAACCACTAGCAGCTATTTTGTTTATCGTTGTATCGATTCCGCCTTCAAATCCTGGATCAAGGTTATCGGCTGAAGCTGAAACAGTAATGAAAATCCACCCAAGTAAAAGAAAGATTGGAAATTTAATATTCATTATCTAATATCACTCCCAAGGTTGCAGTTTAATACCACAATGAGGTTTTAGGTTTATTGCAGCTGCACCATATCACGCATTGCCTATTCATCCTGCTGCTTTCGGCCATCATGCAAATATTAGATTTTCGATGGGTCCCCAGTTGTTTGCCTTGTAAATTAAAAAATTCAGCTACGCCAACAAATGTCGCCCACAATTGTCTCTTCAGCCAACCTTATAGCTTCCTGAAGTGATAGACAGGTTTTTTTTGAGGATAATATCTCCCTTGCTCATCCGGACCATCGTAAACTAGATAATAGGCTTCCCCCGCTTCGTTTAAGTCCGGCGGGTCCGTATCGTAACCTTCATCATAATAGTAATCCCAGTTTTGTTTGATAATTAGAACGAATTTCTCAACCTGGCCATCGTACAACCACGTTCCAGACTTAATAACTTTTTGCCGATGTCTCATGCTGACTTCGTCCCATTTGTTGATCATACCGAAAAACTTATTTTACAATCTATCAGAAAGTAGAGTTCATGGTTAAAAAAGTAGATCAAAAATGTGATTACGGATAGGCTCAGCCTCGAGCAGGGCGCAGACCCCTTGAGGCATTTGTAAATGCACTTTTTAGGTAACCATTTTCTAGTATTTCTTGGTTTCCTGATATGTCACGAAACCTGCAAAAATACGAATCCTTTCCAGAA
>JAHEJC010000342.1 GCA_024639065.1 Lewinellaceae bacterium
ACCATCTGATTTGCTCAAGATCTATCTTTACGGTTATATAAATAGAACACGGTCTTCACGCCAATTACAGCGCTGTTGTGTTTATTCCGGAAGTATTGACCCCCCTATTCCGGGAATGTTGACCCCCCTGGGGATATGATTACACCTTGATGCGTACCATTAAAAAAGTAGAAGCGGAGTTCAGCATCATATTCAACTGTTACAACCTGAGGAGAGCTATGTCCTTATTGGGCGTCAGGGCTTTGATTGAGGCATTAAAAAGTGCTTTTGTTCAAATTGGGGTTCAAACCTGCTCCATGTTGACTCACAACAAAAAGCCAATGCAGAACATCAATAACTTTGATAAAGTGCCATGTTATCAATATTACTTGTAAAGGGTGGAATATTGTAAGTATTTTCACAAACTGCCGTTATGTGTGAATGATAAGACTTGACACGAATACCAAATATTGGTATATTTGCCAAAAACAAGGAAGATTATGCCACAGTCAAAGAATACATCAATTACACTAGGAGAACACTTTGAGAAGATAATTCAAAGTAGTATTAAAAGTGGAAGATATGCTTCTGCCAGCGAAGTGATAAGAGCCGGATTGAGACTAGTCGACGAACAGGAACAGAAAATTAGGCTTCTTCGTGAAGCAATTGAAGCCGGGGAGAACAGTGGATATGTCAAGGACTTTGATCCGGTGAAACATCTTGCTGATCTACATAAGAAGTATAGCAAATGAATGTCACCTATGAGGTCAGTAAATTAGCTCAACAAGATTTGGAGGAAATTTGGAGATATAGCATTGAAAATTGGTCTTTATCTCAAGCTGATAAATACTATCGGAGCATCATTAGGGAATTCGATAAAATCTGCAAACAGCCTGAAATAGGAAAGCCAATTGATGATGTTAAGAAAGGGCATAGAACAAGAGGGATAAAATCTCATTTGATAGTGTATAAATTTCTGAGTGGAAAGATCTGGATAGATAGAGTTTTACATCAAAGGATGGATATAGAGACAAGACTAGGTGACTGAATCACCCCACATAACAAGCAGCGATGATGCCAGCCGCCCATTCGGGACGGCCGTCACATGCAGCCAGGACGTTATATCCCACCAGTCAGATGACAATTTCTTGACTGAATCGATCCATGATAAATTGGGCAGAACAATCGTTTTACGGAATAATAATGTTGCTGGATTAGGTACTAATTCGTCTTTAAATAACGGGAATTGTAGAAAAAGTAAGCGCAGAGAATGATTCATAGAACTTGTGATTTTTGAAAGAGATGAGAATTGAAAACTGGTTCTGAAATAACAAATTGGAAAAAGATAAAGGGGAATTAAAGGTGAGTCGCTCGTAAAAAGTCTGTTGTTCGTACAATCTACTAAGGATTCTGTCTTTTGTGAGTCGAAAAACATTGAAACCACTGTCGGATTATGATTTTGGAATATGTTAATACAATATTAAATGTATCCAACTTTTCAAAAACTTATAAAAGTCAATTAGCAGGATTTTGAATTTTGTTATATTGGGCCGTATACAACACCAATTAATGGATAAATCACTGGGTAAACTGTTTCTGGCTTCAATGCTATTACTTTTCTGTCTGTTAATTGGAACACTTGGATTCTATTTAATTGAGGATTTTGAATTCCTCAACGCCTTTTATATGGCCGTAATCACTTTATCAACCGTAGGGTTTACAGAGGTGCATGATTTGTCTAACAAAGGTAGGTTGTTTACTGCTTTTTATATTTTAGTGAATTTAGGTATCTTAGCTTATGCGGTTGCTTTATTAACCGGTTTTATCTTAGAAGGGAAGCTCAAATCTCTTTATAAAAATTATATGACCGACTTGAAGATCAACAAATTAAAAAATCATGTTATCGTATGTGGGTATGGCAGAAATGGTAAAGAAGCATGCAATGAATTGAGACTCAGTAACAGGCAGTTTGTAATGATTGAAAAAGACCAAGAGATTTTGAAGGAATTGAAATCAAATTCTGAATCTCCTATTTTAATTGGTGATGCAACCTCGGATCATACACTAAAAACCGCCGGGATTGATCGTGCAAGTGTGATTATTATAACGACCCCATCCGATGCAGACAATGTGTTTATCACACTGACTGCCAGAGAAATGAAACCCAATATCAAGATCATTGCAAGGGCTTCGAAAAAAGAATCGGAAAGCAAGCTCTACCGAGCAGGCGCAGACAATGTAATTTTACCCCAACACCTCGGAGGTATGTTTATGGCCCAATTGGTTACTAAACCGGTTGTAATTGAATTTCTAAATCTCATGACTGGTCTTAGTGGACAGCATTACTACTTGGAGCAATTGCGTTATGAGGATCTAAAACCTATTTACCAAAACAAGACATTAAAAGAGTTAAAAATTCAGAAAAAAACAGGAGGAACCGTCATAGGGGTAAAAGATGATATAAAAGGATTGATCCCAAGTCCTAACGCTGAAACTCTTATAGGGCCTGATGATACAATTGTGGTACTTGGAAGAGAAGATCAAATAAAGTTGTTAAAACGTAATTTTTTAAATAATTAGTTTTAACTGACTATGAAGCCACGAATGAGTTGGATGGTATTGTAAACAGCAAACGTGTATAGAGGAATTCGCATTTCCTTCGGGGAATCGGCATTGTTCTGGGGATTCGGTTGTTTATCATCGTGTGATCTGGGCAATGGGCGATGAGAATGGATTATTATTATGTATCCCAAAAAGAGTTTGGGGTGAGAATACTCCTAATCCTAAAACGTTTGAATCTTCCCAACTCAAGCCAAAGTTTCAGGTTCTGTCTCTAAAAAGTTTAGTTTTGAATATCCTTATGTGGTAGAAGTGTAGTTATTTTTTGTGGTGGCGTTTTAATATCTCAACCTATCAAATAATGCTATTTAATAAAATAAAAATGCTACTAACCTTGAAGTTAATATTTAAACACAAGATCATGATTTGCAGGAGTCTTTTTGAATACGCTCCAACACTTCATTCTTTCTCCTTATACCCAAGATATTTATTCTATTGTTGCTTAGCAAATACAATAGAAAATTGGATAAATTTCCTTGGTTTATTAGTTTAAGCGGGCTTTTCTATATAATGAATTTATTTAATTGTTTATTTTGCTAAGAGCGCAGCAAACAAAAATTGTCTGTAATCTATAATACCAATATACTTTCCGTTTTCTTCAACTGGTGCAATACGAATTTTGGAATTGTACATTAATCGTGGTACATATTTAACGTTGAGATGTGAAGGGATAGACAAAACCGGTTTGGTCATGACTTCATACACACTAACTTCTTCAAGAGTTCGTTCGGGAATAATCACATTGCTTATAATATCTATGATGGTAATAATTCCATTAGCATCCGCTGCATTTCGTTTTTGAATAATAAGTGCCCGTACTTCTTTGTCTTTCATTAACTGAATGGCATCGCGAATACTAGCTAAACCATCAATATAATATAGCTTATCTAGGGTTATATCTTTGGCTGTTGTATAAGTTTCCATAATTACTTATTTATAGTTGTTCATTTTTTAAATTTTCTCTTATTATCTTGATTTGCTTTGATAGACCTGCAACTTTATCGATACTTAAAACAATCATAATACCATTACCAGGTTTTTCCAGACTGCATTTGTCAGATACACTTTGAATAATTTTATCCACATGATGTTCTTCTACTATAAATAATATTACATTTGTTTTATCTTGAATAGAAAGGCCTAAAAAACTTGTTTCTTCGATGCCACTCCCTTTGGCTTGTATGATTACATCGCCAGTTGCTCCAGCCTTTTTGGCTACCTTGATTGCCTTGTCGGTATTCTCGGGAGGTATAAAAGCTACAATTAATTTAAATTTCATTTTGTTTTTATCTTAAAGTTATTCATTATTTGTACTAAATTAATAAGTTGTGCATACCCTAAAACGATTATGATTGGAAATACGCTAGCAAAAGCTACAAGACCAAACCCATCCAAGGCAGGTTCACGACCGGGCACTACAGATGCCAAACCAAGCCCTAATGCTGCCACAATCGGCACCGTGACTGTTGAAGTTGTAACACCACCTGAATCATAAGCCAATGCCACCAAATCTTTCTTAACAAATATAGTTTGTATTACAACCACTATGTATCCCACCATAATATAGTTTGCCAAAGAATCACCCATAACAATGCGATAACTTCCCACAACTAATGCAATGGCAACACCTAAAGCCACAACCACGCGTAGCCTTAAGGTATTAACTGTACCACCCGAAACCTGATTAGCTTTTACAGCTACTATATAAAGAGAGGGCTCGGCTATGGTCGTTGAAAAACCAATTAGTCCTGCAAAAATGTATATCCAGTAATAAGCTTGCCAATCCGACAAACTTCCAGAATAACTATTAGCTATAAACTCGGCATTAGATAGTTGTTTAGCCATCAATTCTCCAATGGGAAACAAGGCTTGTTCTAGACCCATCAAAAAAAAAGTCAAACCTAGGATAACAAATACAGTACCCATTAATACTTTTTTAAAGTTTGGGATATTTTTTTTAATTATTAATAGTTGAAAAAAAACGATAAGTAACACTATAGGTGAAGCATCTCTAATGGTGTCTAAGAAAATAAGACCTAATTTTTCAATCATATTGGAAATTTAAAAAATTAGCATACCATATGCCATAACAAAAATCATAGGCAAGAGCGAAGCAAATGCAATTAATCCAAAGCCGTCTCTAAGTGGGCTTCTCCCTTGTATAACAGAAGAGAAACCTACACCAAGAGCTGTAACTAAGGGCACCGTAATTGTTGACGTGGTTACACCACCTGAATCATAGGCTATACCAATAATTTCATCTGGTGCAAAAAACGTCATTACGACAACCAAAAGGTATCCTCCAATAATGAGGTAATATATAGGCCAACCTTTTATGATACGCCACATACCTATTAGAATGGCCAAGCCCACAGCTACTGCAACAGACAGACGAAGACCAAACGCATAGCTGCTTTCATTTTCGGGTGTTATAAGATCTGCATTAACGGCTATACTGGCCGCTTCTTTTGCTATGGCTATTAAAGCAGGCTCGGCAACTGTAGTAGAAAATCCGAGTAAAAGAGAAAAAGTGAGCAACCAAAACAAACTTCCTTTTTTGGCTAAGGCATAAGATATATTTTCCCCTATAGGAAAAATTGCAATTTCTAACCCTTCTAAAAAAAGCATTAAGCCTAATACCACAAAAACCAAACCTATAAGAATTTCGGGAAGATTGGGAAATGGTTGGCGCAAAACCACTGATTGAAAAAATATTACAACTAAAATTATAGGTAATAAATCTAAAACAGATGCTTTTAGTTTTTGACCTATTTTATATGTAATTTTTAATAGCATAATTTGCTTTATTCCGTGAGTTTTATTAATCCTATCACAATCAAATGGTGAGTCAGTAAGATTCTTTCAATATCACTATTTGGTTAGTCAAGTATAATAGTCCAAATATCTTGGATTTTTGCCTTTCTCACCATGAGGTACAACTGAAAAGTAAAAAGAATTAAACCAGCTCCATCCCTCAACATAATGATATGCTGTACTTCCTAGCCTAAATATGACAATGGTAGTGATCAATAGTTCGCGATCCTCTGAATCTTTTAAAAACGCAAGAATGGTTTGGAAAAAGTGCATACAAGAAATGTCTAATTTTGGGACAAATGACTTAACTATATAATGAATCGACCTTATCTTTTAAGTTTTTTTAAATAAATTTTCTTAAACTCAAGTCTTCCATGTTCGCCTTGTATGCCAATATGGCCCTCTAGGTTTTTGATGCTGGTTGCGGTAGTTATCAATTTATTATTTAGATAAACCAGAAGCTCTTCTCCCTTACATATGATTTTATAGGTGTGCCACTTGCCTGTGGATTTATAGGCTTGCTTTAAGAGGGCCAAATCTGAACTATGTTCAAATGGGGGTGCTCCGTAAGGGATTAAAATACCCAAGGGTACATCTCCCAGAATAGTATCTTTGCACTGAATTTGGTACCCATTGTCCGGCCATCCATTGTCATCATTTTTACTTGTGCTGGCGGTCCGGACGAAGATACCTGAATTAGCACCAACATCCAAAAACCGAAATTTCATGATCAACACATAGTCTCCAAACGTTTTTTCAGTTCTTAACCAACCAGTTCCTTGATTAAGTTTTAGTAAACCATTATCTACCGAAAACTGACCATTGTTTTCAATAACCCAACCTGAAAGGTTTTGTCCATTAAAAAGAATGGTCTTTTGAGCAATTGCGGTGTTATAAACTAATAATGAAAATAATATTAAATAAAATTTGCTGATTTGATTGTTATTTTTTCTCATTAATTAAAAATAAGAAGGAGTTAGGTATGATTATAGTTTAATAGTGAAATATTTTCAACTATAAAGTTCATCTTATGAATTATCCTGTTATTTCGTTAAGTTTAAGATTTGGATTTTTTCTGACACTTTTATTTTTTTAACGTGTGGGAACACATAAACTTATTATGACAAAAGTTGCTTTTTTCTGCCATCCCTACCATGGACATTTAAATCCAACTTTAGGTTTGGTCAGTGCATTAGTAAGTCAAAATGTTGAGGTTCATTATTATACAGGCAAAGATTTTGAGCCTCAGGTTGCTGCAAGTGGTGCCACTTTTATTGGCATATCTGAACGAATACCTAGTTCATATAATAAAACAAAGCCATTGTCACTGGCCATTTTCAATAGCACCCTGGAAAAATCTTTGGATATAACAGAGGGCGTATATGGAAGAAAGGAATACCCTGATTGAGACAGAGAGCGAATTTATCAAGGAGAATCTGAGAGTACTTCAAGTCATTAACGAAAGGCTAACAAAGGTATATGAATTCATAGCTCCCATTGGATTACTACGCTTCATATACTGACCGTTGCCAATATTTAGACAAAGTTGTAAATTACCATTATTTATTGAGAATTGAATAAATAATATGATAACAACAACATTTCTAACATTTGTAGGCGACCAATGCGGAAAGGCTGAGGAAGCGATAAACTTTTACACTTCCATCTTTCCGAATTCGGAAATTAAAAGCATAAAAAATTACTCGGAAGGAGAGGCAGGAGGTACACCTGAGCTTATTAAGTATGGAGTATTTACATTGGATGGAACTGATTATATGGTTTCTGAAAGTAATTATAATCATGCTTGGTCATTTACACCTGCAGTTTCACTTTTTATAAGTGACAATTCTGATGAGGTGATACAAACACTTTTCGAAAAGCTTTCTTCAAATGGTGGTCAGGTAATGGTTCCTCTAGACAACTACGAAGCTGATGGAGATTACGGAT
>JAHEJC010000343.1 GCA_024639065.1 Lewinellaceae bacterium
GAAATCCTTGACCGCCTGGGCATGCGATCGACGGAACTCATTCCGGTACTGATCAAAGCGATACAGGAACAGCAGGAGATCATCGAAGGGCAATCTCAAGATATTGCAGATCTTAAAAAAATAGTGGATGGATTAATGGCTAAACCTTCTTCTGACCAATAAATTAATAGGTTGATCCTTAGATTTAATTATTCGGTAGAGGTGAAATCCGGTCCTGTGGCCTGGGACCTTAGAATTAATGTGAAAGAGCCCAACTTTATTTTTCATTATTTCCTTATACCAAGGGCCACTTACGACTTACCAATATTTATCATGAAGGTGAAGCATGGTTAAATGCTATCCAGCAATTGCGTTTATAATTTGACGAACTAAGCAGCCATCCAAAATAGGTTATCGTTTATCGTACTTTCACCAGCCACTTACCTTGTTGAAAATACTGGGTCTGATACCGGATAAAATAATTACCTGCAGGAAGTAGCTCTGTCTCAAAAGTAACGGAATGCTTGCCTTCCGGAAATTTTCCCTGGGCAATAGTTTGAATCATCTGACCGCTTGAATTGAAAAGTTGAACGATAATAGCTTCTCCATCGGACACAAATTCAGCTTTACTATAGGTGGTAAATGGATTTGGTGAAACTTCAATCAGTGAACGACCAGCTTTTCGGTTTACTTCCTTAGTGGCCGTAGAGATACAAGGAGAATTTTTTACAATAGGCAATGTCTGAAAATTTTGAGTAAAAATAGCCCCTAAGTTTGTCTGAGATAAACAGAACCAATCTTGAAGAACAGTATGATAAATTGATCTAAAATCGAATTGCATAGGCAGGTTGTCTTCCCAGGTTGGATTATCCGGAATATTCGGATTGGATCCAAAAATTCCCGGCTCGATATTATTTCCAAAGAACATCATGGGAGCGGAAGCACCATGATCTGTTCCATTACTCGCATTGGAAATAATGCGTCTGCCAAATTCTGACATGGTCATGGTCAGAACACGATCAGCAGTTCCTTGTGAATCCAGGTCTTTTAAAAAGGCAGCTACGGCCCCGGATAATTCGGTTAATAAATTGGCATGTTCTCCTTGACTATGATCGGTAGTAATTACTTGATTGTCGTGGGTATCAAATCCATCCAGACTGACCATGTACAATCTGGTTTTCAATCCTCCAGCAATCAAACGGGAGACAATTTTTAATTGATTGGCTAGGTTGGTGTCCGGATAGCTATTTTGACTGGCTACTTTTGCAGCTGCCTTGGTAATGACCTCTCCATATACCTGAGATTGCTTGGTGATCAACCGGATGTATTCGAGTTTTTTCCCAGCTTGCGTATTTGGGGCTGGTTGTATTTCATCATTAATCAGATCATAAAACCAGGTAGGGTCCGCTACTACCATCCCCATGGAACTGGCCGGTCCTTGAAAAGCAACCGATAAGTTATAGCCGACCTGAATGCCAAGAGGGTCAGGCATTAAATCGTTAGGATAATCTACTGGGAAATTTGGGTATTCCAGGTTTAAGTATCTACCCAACCAACCAGTATAGATTATTTCATCCGCGTCAGACCCGGTCATCCAAATGTCTGTTGATCGGAAATGTGAATAATCCTGATTGGGATAACCAACTCCTTGAACGATGGACATTTTACCTTCCGTGTAGAGATTTCGAAGTTCGGTCATGGAGGGGTGAAAGGCAATATCATCTTCCAGTTTAAGCAACTTATTTTTGTCGATGATGACCTCTGGCCGAGCATCAGCCAGCTTACCATAAATATCTAAGGGAATGACCGTCCCAAGACCGTCATTACCTCCTGATAAATTTATGATCACTAAAATTTTATCCGTATCAACATATTCATTATATAAGGCTTGTAGAAAAGGTGACTTGGATAAAGTGTGTACACCAATACCACTGGCTATGGATGGGATAGTCAATGAATTATACTTGAGGAAATCTCTTCTTTTCATGACAGGCATTTATAGCAATATTTTAATGCAAATGGTATTCGGATAATTGGAAAATGTATTGAAAGAATGGTTTGATTCTGGATTCCACAACATTTCTTTTCATTTGATTTTCAGGGTCAGCTTCAAATTCCAGCCAGGCATCTTTCCAATAGTTTTCGTTGGACTGACCGGTCAGAAGGATATTTTTCAATCGTTGCTTATCCACATCGCTTGTTTTCATGGGAATTGTAAGCAACAGTACTTCATCAATCATGTTGTTCAGATCTGATGGATCATCAAGGACTCTGATAAATGCAAACAAATCTACATTAGTTAATAAATTCTGTGACCAAAATCCCCAGTATACAAACGAATCTGTAGTAATAGCTCGATTGGGTACAGAATCGGTGGATATCCAGGATTTGTCATAAATCGGTGTCTGATGGTAAGCTGGCCAGCCTGCGACATTTGGAGGGTCCATTAATTGTTGTCCCTGACCACTCATATTCCAGAGCATGGAGGTCCGGATTTCCCTGCGATTACTAACGGTGGCTCCTGCTGGAAATTGAACATTATTCGATCTCCAATACCCTATTAGGAAATCTACAGGACTTTTGATTAAAGCGCCTATATTCGAATCGTCATAAAAGTGTTCGCTCGAAAACAAAGCCTTGAGTACTGGTTTGATTTCATAATTATGATTTCTAAATATTTCTGCAAGAGGCTGAATTACATTTAATTCCGTATCAGCATCGATTTCTGAATAGACAAAGAATCGATATATTTTCCGGCATAAAAAATTTGCTGTCTCATTATTTTCAAAAATCATGTCCATCAACTCATCTAGTTCTTGTTGTCCTGCTTCCCCGGATTTGCCTTTAATAACTCTATTTCCATAAAAGGATGAAAATACTTTGTCCTCTTCGTCATGGGCCCAATCAAACCAGGTGCGTTCTCCTTGTTCCCAGTCAAAAGACCAACCGGTGAGAACCCTAGCTACAGCTTTGACATCATCTTCAGTATAACCTGCGTTTGGTCCTTTTCCGATGCAAAACAATTCCTGAAGCTCCCGGGCAAAATTTTCATCTGGTGCTTCTTTGTTATTAAATGCTCCATTTAAAAACAATAACATTTGCGGATCAATCGTAACCGCACGCATCATCGTTTTGAAGTTTCCGAAAGCATGCTCGCGCAACAGCTGGAAGTGTGGAAATGAAAGCTTGGGGTAATAAACTTCCCACGAAAGGGTGGTCAGGTGATTATGCCAGAATAATATCAGTTTTTCATGAATGCTCAATCCTTGGTTAATTATTTGTTCGATCCACCAGGCTTTCAATGAGACGATTCGAGCACTTATTAATTCACCATCTTCCGGTTGGGGTTCATTAATCCAGGTTTCACCCCATTTTACAAAGGGATCGACTAAATCATCCCGGTTATAATCATTTACCGGGAGCGGCGGGGTAGGGGCTGGAGTTAATAAGATATCAACCGCTTCTTCCATGGAAAGATTTCGCAATGCTACTAAATCTGCCTTCCTTACTCCAAATAAAGTTCTAGATAACAGATGCCTTATTTGTAGGTCACTCCAAGGCCCTTGATATGGGTCTAAGGAGGGTCTGATCAAAGGCCTGGAAAGAATAGTCTGATTCATTTGACAAACCGTTTAAATTTTAACGGTAACTTTTCAAAATCTATTATATGGAAATAATGACCTGAAGTCATTAAATTAGCAAATTTGAGCTTATTGTCTTTATTTATTTATTGATTCATTAAATCTACTGACATATAGTTTCTTAACCTATGGGCTGCATATGAAGAAAGCATATTGGATATATGGCGCTTTAATGGCTGTCCTTTTGGGGATATTAGAATGGGCCGAGTACAAATATTTTGTAAGAGATATTTCCATGGAAGTACTTATTGGTCTGCTATCTATCTTGTTTATAATAATCGGTATCTGGCTAGGCCAAAATCTTGGGTTGTCCAAATCAGCTGAATCCAGTTCAAATAGTCAAGGCTTTGATCCCCTAAAACAGGCTGAATCCATTGAAGCGTATCAAATATCCACCCGTGAAGCAGAAGTATTGAGTCTTTTGGCTGCAGGGTGTTCCAACCAAGAGATTGCCAACCAATTATTTATTTCATTAAGTACAGTAAAATCACATATTTCAAGAATCTATAGCAAATTGGCTGTAAAACGAAGAACCCAGGCGGTTCAAAAAGCTAAATCACTGCATCTGGTTAAGTAGTACTAAAGTATGAATCGTTGGACAGGTCTATTTTTCATACTTTTGGCTGTATCAATATTGAGCATAAAGTATTTGTTTTGTAGCTCATTAAAACTTTTGAAAAATGAAAAAGATTATTTATCGATATGGAATTATTGCGGGTTTGGTGGTTAGTGTCATGCTGGTTGGTGGTACTAATCTGGCAGCTAGTCTGGAGACCACCAATTTTGATTTTGGTCAGTTACTGGGATATGCTGGTATGTTGATCGCTTTCTCTACGATATTCATTGGGATCAAAAAACATCGGGATAAGAACTTGGATGGAACCATTTCTTTTAAAAAAGCTTTTGGGATTGGTTTGGCGATCACATTCATAGCCACGGTAATGTATGTAGTTACTTGGATGGTTATTTCGGGTGGCCCAGCAGCGGAAGCATTGATGGAAACTTATTTTCAAGAAGCTGTTGAAAAAGCTCAAAACAGTGGCAAAACGGCTGAAGCCATTCAGACTGAAATTGATAAATTAAACCTGATGAAGGAAAATTATAGTAATCCGTTTGTAAAAATTCTTTTTACTTTAATGGAAATATTTCCAGTAGGATTGATTGTATCTTTAATATCAGCGTTTATTCTTAAAAAGAAAGTTTAACTTCAAATCAAACAATATTCTATATGCGGCGGTCCTTATATTTTCTTATATTATTTACTGGCATGATCATGTCCTGCAATGATCAAGAGAAAGATCAATTGCCTAATATCATATATATCCTGGCCGACGATTTGGGATATGGAGAATTAGGCGTTTATGGACAAGCTCTAATCGAGACGCCGAATATAGATGCCTTAGCGAATTCGGGGATGAAATTTACCCAACATTATTCCGGGGCACCCGTTTGTGCCCCAGCACGATGCATTTTACTTACCGGTCAGCATGCCGGCCATGCCTATGTAAGAGGTAATGACGAATGGGGCGCAAGAGGTAAAGTTTGGGACTATGATGCCATGTACGAGAATTCTTTTTTAGAAGGCCAGCGACCATTACCGGACTCTATCATAACAATTGCGGAAGTACTTCAACAAGCTGGGTATAAAACCGGGATGGTCGGCAAGTGGGGATTAGGTGCGCCTACCACCGAAGGCGTTCCTAACAAACAAGGCTTTGATTTTTTCTATGGTTACAACTGCCAGCGTCAGGCCCACACTTATTATCCCCGTCATTTATGGAGAAATGAAACCAGGGATTTATTGGATAATAAAAACGTGCCTATCCATGCGAATCTTCCGGAGGGGGCTGATCCGAAGTCATCAGCTAGCTACGCCGATTTTAATCTTAATGAATACGCGCCAACCTTAATGCATGATGAAGCGCTGCAATTCATTGATCAAAATAAAGCAAGACCTTTTTTCTTATACTATGCTTCGCCAATACCTCATCTTCCACTTCAAGCTCCGGAGAAATGGGTAAAGTATTATCAGGATAAAATTGGTCCTGAAGAGCCGTTCACTGGAACCAGTTACTTCCCTAATTTAACTCCGCGAGCAACCTACGCGGCTATGATATCCTACCTTGATGAACAGGTTGGTGAGATTTTGGAAAAGATCAAGAAGCTTGGACTAGAAGAAAATACATTGATTATTTTTTCCAGCGATAATGGTCCCACATATACAGGCGGTGCCGATACTGAGTTTTTCGATAGTGCGAAGCCATTTAAGACTACCTACGGATGGGGTAAGGGATTTGTGCATGAAGGAGGTATTAGGGTGCCCATGATAGCTAGTTGGAAGGGTGTTATCGAGCCAGGAACGACTACCAATCACCTTTCTGCTTTCTACGATATATTTCCAACTCTATGTGAGGTTGCCAATGTTGACATACCTACACCTATTGACGGGATCAGTTTTTTGGAAACTTTAAAGTCCACCGGACTTGAACAAAAACAACATGACTACCTCTATTGGGAATTCCCAGCCTATTCAGGCCAACAAGCAGTAAGAATGAATCAATGGAAAGGGATTAGAAAAAATATCTTCCAAGGCAATATGGAAATTGAATTGTACAATTTGGGTGAGGATCTTCTTGAACTAAATAATGTAGCTGCACAAAATCAAGATGTGGTGGAACAGATCCGATCAATTATGGTAAAAGCCAGGGTTGAACCTTCCATTGATCGATTTAAAATAGAGCAATTAGGTGATGTAAAAGAGGCTTATTTGTTAGCCAGAAATCGAGCTAAATCCTTAACCGACCTGGAGGTTAATTTGCAGGATGGATACTTTGTAATTAATAATCGAACCAAAATTGCCGCCTTGCCAATTGCCGCACAAGCAGTAGCTGTCCTGCAAAATCGGTTACAAAAAACAGGCGGTTATTTGTTGGCTTCTGCAAAGGACCAAAATGATTCAAATAACCAAATCAGCTTCATAAAGTCCAATTCGCATTCACCAGGCCAATTCAAAATTGATGTAAATAGGGAATCTATTAGCCTGGAATCGAACGATTCGAGTGGGTTTTCTAATGCGGTCAACACCCTGCTAAGTATGATGGATGAAAGTATACTTGAAGATTTTGAGATGCATAATCCTACCTGGACGATTGCCGCATTAACATTATCCAAATAGGATTTCTTTGTGCTGCGCTTTTAAAAATGATAACTTCGCGCTTAGTAAAATTGCATTTTATTGAGACCATCATTTTATGGATTCATATTAGTCTTTCTGGTATTTTCGTCTCCAGGTATTGCTCAGATCTATGTACAATCTGGGGCCGCAGGCAATGGTAGTTCATGGGCATCGCCTTTTGGGGATTTACAAGATGCGATTGATGCCGCATCTCCCGGTGTTCAAATTTGGGTAGCACAGGGTACTTATTTTCCTACTCAGACTATTTTAAATAATTCATCGGGTCCGGCTGATCGTTTTAATACATTTTATATTAAGAAAAATATTCAGCTGTATGGAGGTTTTACAGGCTCCGAGACCATGCTTAATCAAAGGAACTGGTCGTTGAATAAGACCGTGTTAAGTGGTGATTTGGATACGATTGGTAAAGCAGAAGATAACGCCTATCATGTTGTTTATGTAGATGGCATTACTAGTGGAGGTATAACTTCAGGATGTGTAATAGATGGATTTATTGTAGAATATGGTCAAGCAGATGGACCTGGTTTTCCTGA
>JAHEJC010000344.1 GCA_024639065.1 Lewinellaceae bacterium
TTCAGGATCCATACTGAAAGCCGAAATATCGTTCAGGATATGTGCACCCTGGGCAAAGGCTTCTTTAGCTACTTCACTTCGATAGGTATCTACAGAAATCAAAGCTTGCGGATCAATCTCTTGTATCCATTCAATCGATTTAATGATGCGATCCTTCTCGAGGCTTTGGCCAACGGGTATGGCTCCAGGTCTGGAAGACATGGCTCCAACATCGATAATATCAACATTCTCTTCAATCATCTTTTTAACTTGAAGCTGTATCAATTCTTTTTGCAGATATTTGCCCCCATCAAAAAATGAATCATCAGTGACATTCAGAATGCCCATAACTTTTGGTTTGGAAAGGTCCAACAATTTCCCCCGACAATTAATGGTCTGTTGAGTTTGAATCATTCTAGTATACTAGCTTTTGGCGATTTGAATATTAAAACCCTAAACTTATATTTGTAATTAATTTTAACGAAGCTTTAAATAAGGTTTTATAATATTTAGGTTTTATGACTCTTATTATTAAACATAACTAAATTTTAAAATATTCTAATCCTAATGGCATGGTTTTCTCTTGCATTTAAATAATGGTTAATCGAATGAATGTTTTGAAGTTTATTGGTTTATTTGGCTTTTTTTATTGCCTGACTTCCCTGAGCTGTAAACAAACGAATTCAGAAAATGTGGTGCCCCCGATTTCAAAGGAGTCAATAGTAGTACCGCCTTCCAGGTTTGGATTTAGGTTGGATTCTTTCCATATAACAGAAAATAAAATCCAAAGAGACCAGTTTCTATCTAATATTCTAGGTGATGTGGGAATCTCAGGTCAACTAATTCATGCAATAGCAGAAAAATCCAAAGACATTTTCAATGTCAGAAAATTGCGTTATTCCAAACCTTACGCTTTGGTATATTCGGACACGTGCAAAGCACCAGATTATTTTGTTTATCAGCCGGATGTAAAAAGTTATGTAACGTTTGAACTTAAAGATTCCCTGGACATCTACGTAACTGAAAAACCGGTTTATACACAGGTAGAATTCTTTGAGGGTGTTCTGGATAGCGCGCACACCTCTTTATGGTCAGCCATGGAGCCCACTGGAGTCAGAGACGCATTAATTGCTAAAATGGAAGAAGCTTTAGGGTGGACAGTCGATTTTTACTATGTTCATCGCGGAGATGAATTCAAGGCGATTTATGAAAAAGAATTTGTAGAGGGTGCGCCTATTGGTGTGGGCAAACTGGTAGGTGCCTATTTTAAAACCTTGGGTGTAGACTATTATGCCGTGTTGTATGAAAATGAAAAATATGAGGGTTTTTACGATCTGGAAGGAAGACCTATGATCAGAAAATTCTTAAAATCTCCGGTACAGTATTCTCGCATTTCGTCCAGATATAATCCTTCTAGGTTTCACCCGGTACTTAAGAGAAGACGTGCACATCGAGGAACTGATTATGCGGCTCCCCATGGAACGCCTATTCGAGCAGTTGCTGATGGCACCGTGACCAAAGCATCTTATACAAAGGGAAATGGCAATTACGTCAAACTTAGACATGATAAAGTATACCAAACTCAATATCTGCACATGTCTAAATTCGGATCTGGCATACAACCTGGCATTCGGGTAAGGCAGGGTCAGACCATTGGTTATGTCGGTAGCACTGGCTTGGCTACTGGACCTCATGTCTGTTTCCGATTTTGGAAAAATGGTAAACAGATTGACCACCTCAGACTAAACTTACCACCCCCTAAGCCGATGGATGAATCTGAGCTTCCAGCCTTTTATATGAAAAGAGATTCTATTATGTCCTTGTTTGAGCAATATGGTGCCGTTCTTGACTCTACGCTACTTTCATTAAACCACAATAAAGAAGAAAATAAGTTGATCGATTAAATCAATCCTAGGGTCCAAAATTAATTGACTTTTGACCACTCGGTTTAAATTGTAGTATGCAGCTACACTCCCGGATAGATCACCGGGTTCTTCAATCTGTGGTCAATGCGCTCCTGAGATTATTGTAAGCTTCAGGTTCTTTAACCTGAGGGCGACCACATCGGCTAAATATTATTCAGCTTACTCTTAAGCACACAATATTCTTTCCTTCACATATTCTACATCCATAGCTTCTACTCCTCCTTTATTGCCAGCGGTATACACTGCCATTACATCCAGGCTGCATGGACTTTCAATTACTAAAAATCCCTCAAATCCATGGGTCGATCTTAGTCTAAATTTTTTCAGCTCCTTACATGTTAATCGCAAAACCCCATCCGGACCTATTCCTGCTCCGATCCACTTGGAAATACCGATAGGCGATGCTATTTTCATTCTTAATTCAAATTTGGTCTCATGAGGATTATGGATGTTGAGCGCTGTTTGATAATTACCTGGCTGAAAAGCATCAGTAGTTTGGGAAGTTCCAGGAATATTTGATGTGCAAATAAACTTTGCAGCGTACTGAAAGCAAAATTTTGGTTTTCTTGAAGTTGCCATAATGATTTTTTTAAAATGGTTAGTAATAAAGTTTTAAGTTTTCTAACCACTAAGTGTAACTTGACTAAAAAACGTGACCAATTTTGTGGAGAATCTTTTTGAGAGGCAAACCAAATTACTGAATATCTGAAGTTGTGAATTGATTAAAGTTGAGATTAATCAATGCTTAAACTAATGGACTTGTATATTTAATAATTAATCTATAATGAGATATTTGTAAAATGCTTTCTATCTGCATACCCATATTTAATTTCGATGTACGGGCGTTGCTGGCTGAATTATTAAATCAGTCAAAGATGATTGCAATACCCACTGAGATCTGTTGTCTGGACGATGCTTCTTCAGAATTTGTAGAAATAAATCAAGCCTTCATTCGCGATAAAGAAATCAATTATGAGTATTTAGATGAAAATATTGGAAGAGCTAGAATCAGGAATAGGCTGGCGCAATTTGCACAAGGAGATTATTTAATATACCTAGATTGTGATGTAAAAATTGGGCCGGATTATATCCAAAAGTATATAGAGCATTTAAGCAGCGGGGTCGTATATGGAGGTACAATATATAATCAAGAACTATCAGTTGATCTCAACTATCGATTGCATTATTTGGTTGGCCATCAAAGAGAAAGTGTTTTACCTATAAAAAGAAACCAGGCTCCATATCTAACCTTTAAAACCAATAATTTCTTAACCCCGAAAGAAATTATCCTAGCGGTTCCATTTGACAATAGCATTAGGCGATATGGTCATGAAGATACGCTGTGGGCATTTTCCTTATCTACCCACGATATTCCAATTCTGCATATAGATAATCCTATTATCCACCTTGGATTGGAAACGAATGAAGAACTTCTATATAAAATTGAACTGGCCTTGCTTAATTTACTTGAATTAAGAAATACAGGTAGAGTACTTCCCGTAAAGGCCTTAAAGTATTATCAAAAATATCATTCACTTTTAAGATTAGTTGCTTCGAAACAACTTCTGGAAAAATTACGAGGTAAGCTTTTAACGGGGAGTAGCCCCTTGCGAATATTAGACTTTTATAAATTGATCTTTCTAACTATAAACGATGACGTCTGATTCGCCTGGAAACAACTATCAAGACCACGAATACTACTACTAATAAACCTAGTGAATTAAAATCAAAACTATTAAATAAAGGAGCCATATCTCCGATGGGAATTATGCCTGACCAGTAATAGGGATGCGTCCCGCTGGCTGAAGCATTCTTCAAATATTGTATTTGTGCAGTCCTTAAAGCCTTATCCTTAGCTGCGCCCTTTTTCACTTCTTGGTAAAATGTTTTAGTCAAATCGAAAGCAATTTGATCATTAGTGTTCCACAATGTTGAAATCAAACTTTTCGCTCCACCTGCAGCGAAACCGTTAGCAATACTGACTATTCCTTCTCCTGAAAAATTCTTGCCTACGGACGATTCACAAGCGCTCAAGTAAATCATATTTGCAAAAGTAGGTCGTTGGTAAACTTCACTTAGTACTATGCTGTCTAATGCAGTACCATCGGCACGAGAAAAATAAATTGAAGATTGCAAATAGTCTTCCATGTGAACTTTTACATGAGTTGCTAAGTGAATAATGCTGTGCTCATTACAATTCTCCAGAAAATTTTCACGAGTAGCTAAAGAATCGACATATACAGATCCCTCTAACATTGAGTTTACAACCTTTACTTCATCCATGTTGTGATTAAGCAAAAGCTGAGTAGACTGAGTTTTAAAATTTGGGGCCATGCCTAATAGAGCATTGGGCTTGCTTGCCTGACTGAGCATTTCAATCCAAAAAGTAGACGAATAATTGTAAGAGATTTGATGATCGTATACTAGAAACCGTTCGCTTAGCAGTGTTTTATCACTTGTAATCAACGCTGCAAAAGAAACTAAGGCAATATGTTGATCCGGAATGATGATCACGTTTTCTTTCAGTGGTAACAATGGCTCAAAAAGCTTCATATATAACTCTTCTAATTGTGCGATTAGGGCTTGGTTAAATGTCTTGCTGCGAAGTGATTTATACATGGCAATGATCAATTGATTCAGCTCGCTTCTGGAGCCGAGCGCAATAAGATCATAATCTTTTTTAGATATTTTAAAAGCATACAACGAATCGGAACTGAATACATATTCTATGAGGTGTTGATTTGTTTTTAATTTTTGTTGTACTGAATCTAACGTAACAATATCCTGGTCCGGAATAATTTGTTTACCCAAAGATAACAGCGAATCGATCTTGCTATCTACTTGCATTTCCATGATAAGATCATCAACTGAATGATTTTCGGCAGCTGGCATTTTATTTTTATGCCAGAACATAGAATCAGTGATATTTGTGAAATAGGACAAGGACTCGGATCCCAATGACCTTTGCCACTCGAAATGATTTCGAAGCAATAAGGTAGACATCGACTTTTTAATTTCAGCATATTTAAAAGCTCTAAGGTCATCTCTCAATTCCAGAGATATATCTAAGAATGCCTGATTAAAAAATCGATCCACATATTGCTGACCAGCAATGAGCGCTTTGAGTTTGTGATTGTTTTTGGCAATACTCAGATAAGTACTTTGAAATGCCACCTCAACCTTGTTCAAGTAATCAATATATTTTGGATTACCAGATAATCTAAAGGCCTTATGGTATAATTCTGCCCGTACGATAAGAATATCCCAAACCTTTTGAAATTCTTGTGGATCGTTGGATAAATCAAGAAAGACTGGAAAATCTTCAGGATCTTTGAGTGATTTAAAATTTACCTTCAACGTATTACTTAACAACATATTTGAAAATCTAAAAGCTTGCTCAATACTGTCCAACGACAAGTAACAATTGATTACTTTGTTTATTAATTTAGGATAATAGACATGGCCGGTATCCAGCATATTGTATGCTTTTAAAAATTTACCTATTGCTTCAGCATGATATTTTTGATTATTCAGTTTGGTACCCCAATTGACCTGCACTCGATATGAGTTGGGATTATTGAAGGCTAAAATATTGTAAATACTATCTACTATGCTTATCTCATCTGGTTTGAAATGAGCATTCGCATATAATTGTAAAGCATTATTGAATTGATTGGTTTGACGTAAATTGAGATGGTAATCCATTGATTGAAGACACGCACCTTTAGCTAGCTGAGCATATTTCTTTTGATCCAATGAATCAGCCGCATTTTCTGCTAAATTTATATAGTCTATAATAAGGAGTCTAATGCACTCATAGCTTTCATCCAGAAATCCAAGATCATTTGATTTTTCGAAGGCCCGCGAAAGCCAGTCTACTGAAGAGAGCACATTCATACGATCCGTTCCTTGTAAACTTGCCATAAATATTCGGGCTTTAATGTCTTCAACGGTCGGATTATTTTTATCAATGATCCTTTGTAATAGTTGTCTTTTCCTGCTAATATTTGAACTGATCTCTATGTATTTGAGAATCAATTGGTCATTTCCTGCTACTGAGCAGGTATTCAGAAAAGTTATATAGCGATCAAAAAGAGAATCTTGAAGTATACTCTCTTCATCAATAGATTTTTTGATGCTCACATCAAATAGGTCCTTCCAATAAACTGGTTGACTACAAAAAGTTGAAAACTGAGTTTTAAATAGGTCTTCATATGCAGCTTTTTGACAGGCAACATCATTATATAAATAACAAAAACTAACGACCATAAAAAAGTACTTAATGGTTGTTTTCGATATGCTTGCTAAGACCATAGAATGGAATTCTATCTTCATTTTCATCTTCATAAAGATAGTGATCCATTTGCTCATTGGTCATAAATTCAAAAACCAAAATAGCATTAAATTGATTGACTTTATATGCATATCTACTGCCCACCAAACCAGAAATGTAACCAGCAGAGAATTAGCTTCCATTGCCGAGCACTGGTATGATCCATTTTCTGTTCAAGTGGTCATGACCTCTGGGATGATCCATTTTCTGTTCAAGTGGTCATGACCCATTGGGAGGAGACAGTTTCTGTTCAAGTAGTCATGACCTCTGGGATCAGGTAGTAGTGTGAGACAGCGCACGATCCATTTTCTATTCAAGGGATCATGACCCCTTGGGAGGAGAAAAAAGTACTTAATGGTTGTTTTCGATATGCTTGCTAAGACCATAGAATGGAATTTTATCTTCATTTTCATCTTCATAAAGATAGTGATCCATTTGCTCATTGGTCATAAATTCGAAAACCAAACTACCATTAAATTGATTGACTTTATGTGCATATCTACTGCCCACCAAACCTGAAATATACCCTGCAGAAAACGAATTTCCATTACCGAGTACATAAGCTGGGAGCGCTTTCCCATTCTGCAAATTCGCCTGAGCTCCATAAGTTGGAATCATAGCTGGAAAATCTCTACCTGGGCCAGACAATAAAGATCTGCGTCTTGAATAATTGCTGTATGATGCTATACCCAAATCAGTAGTAATGTCGTGGTGAAATGAAAAGGCTGTGTTAGCGATTACTGGAATTAAATTAGGAATATGAAAGCTGGCTGGATATAATTGGTGATGATCCAGATTAAGCTCATCGTTTCCAGCGCTACATACAAAACAAGTTTTAGGGTTATCCTGAATGATCCGTTGGAGTGCTTGTGAATGATGGGTATTTCCAATCACAGGAAAACTCCAGCTACAATTGATTATGTGTGCTCCCAGGTCTAAGGCTTTTTGTACACCTTTTAATGCGGTTCCCTGGTCTAGGAATCCGCCTGCATGGACCACTTTGATTGGTATGATTTTATATTTTTCGGCAGGGGCATGCGCTCGCATTACATCCTTAATAATTTTTGAAATCGCGTGTCCATGTCCATTATCGTCCCAGGGATATTGACC
>JAHEJC010000345.1 GCA_024639065.1 Lewinellaceae bacterium
TCAATCACCGGTCTTTTATTAAAATACACATTATCCAAAAGGAATTATCTTAATGAATATTTAAAATATTATTCGTTAAATGGTTTTTAACGCAATATCTTATCAAACCCTTAAATATTCGATTTAACTGAATGATCGACCAACCCTATAGATCTTTTTTACCGTCTATATAATAAATAGCAAGCTCTATTTTTCGTTATATATGTATAACCTAAAACAAGCTATATGTGTAGATTGAATTTGTTTCTGGGTATATTAATTAGCTTTTTGGTCATTACGGGTTGTGAGGAAACGACTCCGGTCATCATAGAAGCGGAAGAACCTGATTTGCGCGGTCTGCAATTAAGTGAGATGCAAGAGGCTATCTACACTTTCGGTGGAGAATTATTCAAAACCCTGGTGGATCAGAAAAATGAGGCAAAGAATATGGTAATCTCACCACTAAGTATAGCCACCGCCCTATACATGACCTATAATGGTGCAAATAATGATACCAGAACTGCTATGGCCAAAACCCTAAACTTTGAGGACATCCATCCGGATAGTTTAAATTCTATTTATTCGCTCCTGTTTAAGCAAATTCAGCCGCAGAATGATAGTGTTCTAATTAAATTAGCCAACGCAGTTTTTTGGGATCAGGATCGAATGTTCCCTTCTGACCAATTCAAATCTGCTTTGGAAATGAATTATGATGCCGAGCTCAAGACCGAAGATTTTCAAAATGATCCGGAAGGAACCTTGGAAACAATCAACGCTTGGGTAAATGAAAAGACTGAGGGAAAGATTGAAAAGATATTAGAGAATCTAGATCCCATGGAAGTCATGTTTCTGGTTAATGCACTTTATTTCATCGGTTCCTGGGACCACCCATTTGATCCACTGCTTACTTATGACGGACCTTATACATTAGGCAATGGAAACGAAATCATAACTTCATATATGAGCCATCGCAAGCAGTGGAAAACTTTCCAACGTGAAGGTTATCAAGCGATTGAGTCTCCATTTACTGATACTGCATTTGCTATGTATTTCATTTTACCTACTGAAGGTAGGCCTATCAATGATTTTGTTCAGTCTTTTGATTTTCAAGACTTCTTTAAATTTCGAAATGATCGAATTGAACGTAACTACTTGGATGTTTCGATCCCTAAGTTTGAATTGAACTATAAAGTTACCTTGAACGACGAGTTAAAAACCTTGGGTATGGACATAGCTTTTGATCCGTATCTTGCCGATTTTTCTAATATTGGGGAGGTGGCATACGGAAATGCTTACATAAGTAGAGTGGAGCACAAAACCTATTTAAAGATAGATGAAACAGGTGCAGAAGGAGCAGCGGTCACTGGTGTAGGAATTGCTATAACCTCCGCTCCTCCTACCTTGAAATTTAACCGCCCTTTTATGACCATATTGATGCATAAAGGGATTAACATTCCGATTTTCATTGGAAAAATCGAAAATCCAAATGAGTAGCAGATGATTTTGATGGATGCAATTTATAGACATTTTAAAACAGAATAAATGAGACCGATAGCCTATTTTTTGGGACTTATGTTGATACTAGGGTGTAGCAAGGATACCATCTTTTCGTTGGGTGAGATAGATCTGAAAGTGAAAGATCCTGTGGAGTTCGACTCCGGATTAAACCTTGAAATCACTAAAGTGGATGATAGCCGGTGTGCGGTGGGCGTAGTTTGTGTATGGGAAGGAGAAGCATTAGTCACTTTTGACATCAATTATAAGGGGCAGTCTGAAACGATTCAACTAAGCAAATGTAATGGTGAAACTCCTCGATGTAAAGATTCTGTGGTTGAAAAATTGAATCACCGTTTTCGGGTTATCGACGTCACTCCATATCCCAATATTGATGTTGAAGTAAAAGAAGGAGATATCGTAGTGAGGATGAATATTGAAAAATTATAATACGTAAAATATTTACTCCGATAGCTTGGCCGGGAAGGTAGTACCTCCTTCAGGTAGATTCTGTCCAAAGTCAAATTCCAATATGAAATGATGCGTCAGCGAGATAGACTGGAATAAACTATCTTAGACTTACAATAGATTCTCCATGCAATATTGGTACATAATCATTTGGTTTTCTTTTTTAGCTATTTCTTGTGGTGGCGTTGGAGATATTCAACCGAGGCCAAGCATACTATTAATTATGTGTGATGATCTGGGCTGGGGTGATGTGGGATTCAATGGAAATCAAATCATTCAAACCCCTCATCTTGACCAATTGGCTTTTCAAGGATTGAGGTTTAACCGATTTTATACAGCCTCACCGGTTTGTTCACCCACCAGGGCCAGTTGCCTCACCGGACGAAGTCCTTATCGAATGGGAATACCCACTGCAAATGCCGGCCATCTCAAGGTAGCCGAAATAACAATTCCGGAATTATTAAAAGAAAATGGGTATGCCACCGGTCATTTTGGTAAGTGGCATTTAGGGACGTTAACCACTAAAATTAAAGATGCCAATCGAGGAAATCCCGGAGATTCCAGTCACTACAGCATTCCTTCTATGCATGGATACGATACCTGGTTTGTTACCGAATCGAAGGTGCCTACATTCGATCCAATGATTAAACCAGTTCGATTTGATTCGATTTTAGGAGAGAGCTTACGGTATGGGTGGAAAAGGATTGAACAGGAGGAAGCGTTTGAAGATTATGGAACGAAGTATTGGGAGGCGGAAGAAACCTATTCCACGGAGAGCTTATCGGGAGAAAACTCACGAGTGATTATGGATCGGGTGATTCCATTTATTGAAAAAGCAGTTGACCGAGAACAGCCTTTTTTTTCCGCTATATGGTTGCACACACCACATCTACCAGTAGTAACGGATTCGGCACATGCGATGCTGTACCCTGATGCTTCATTTGAAGAACAATTGTATTTCGGAGCGATTACCGCCATGGACCAACAGATTGGACGCTTGTACACCAGACTTCAAGAATTGGGAATCGATGATCAGACCATGATTTGGTTTGCGAGTGACAATGGTCCGGAAAGAGATACCCCTGGATCTGCAGGTCCATTTAGAGAACGAAAGCGGAGTCTGTATGAGGGAGGGATTCGGGTACCGGCATTTTTACATTGGCCAGAAGTAATTTCACCTGGACAGTCAGATTTTCCGATATGTACCCATGACTATTTACCCACTATTCTTGATTATCTTGATATTCCATATCCTGATGATAGGCCATTGGACGGCATGAATGTATCGGATGCATTTCATTATGAAAACAACTTGAGACAAAAATCTATTGGATTCCAGTTTGGTCAAAAGAAATCTTGGATGACGCATCAATATAAACTGATAAGTACAGATGAAGGAAAGACTTATGAATTGTTTGACCTCTTAAACGATCCTGAAGAACAAATCAATATCATAAATAACCATCCTCAGTTGACCTCAGATCTTAAATCCGATTTGAATCAATGGATCACTTCCTGTAAACAAAGTAACCTCGGTAAGGATTATCAATAGATAGAGATTTTTAAAGAACATTCTTCAGAAACCGATTGTTTAAATTTTTGACCAATAAAAAAATAGTAATACCACTTATCGTAAAGTATTTTTTACAACATGTTTTTTATTTTTCTTAATTGTTTTGCATCGTAAAACCAAATTAACCAAAGATCGAGAAAGGATATCATATCCCTCAAAATTGCTATGCGCCTAAGAATCTTATTACATCTTATTTAATAATAAAGATTAGAACAAATCCTTCATTTCGATGGATGATTGGATTAAGGATTTACTATGTTGATTTTCTACTAGACCATAGGTCGTAATCATGGTTGGGAATAAAGCTTTTTTAGATTTGGTTTTATGGGCAAATGCAGCCAATTTATTTCTGACCTTTTTAGCATAGTCTGCTGTGATGATATAGGGAGCATTGGAAAATTTTATTTCACAGATATTAATTATGTTGTCGGCTCGGTCAATGAGTAGGTCTATTTGAGCACCCGGGACGACCTCATCACCTCTGGTATGCCAGGTTCCAGACTGTGAATATATGCCTTCAATTTTTAGTGCTTTTTTTATATTGTCAATATGGTCTATGCAGATGTTTTCAAACGCAAGTCCGCTCCAGCTTCTAAAAGATGGGCTGTTAGCCATTTTCTCCCAAACCCTTGTCTTTCCAACTTTGGTATTTTTGACATATTGTAAATAGAAAAGAATATAGTAGTCTTTCAATTTGTAGATTCTTTCCTTGGCCTTCTTGCCCCATGGAATGGCTGAAATAATAAAGTTGGATGTCTCTAGCTCGTCTAGAATTGTAGAAAATCCTCCACCACTTTGAAGTTTAGTCTTCTTTAATAATTCGTCTCTCAATAATCCTCTGGGATGTCGAAATAACGTTTCAATGATCAGCGTGTGTTTTTCTGAATGATCAAATAATGACGCCAATAATTCATCATACTCCAGGCGAAGCAATGCATTTTTAGTGAAACAGATCCGATCTATAAATTGGATTAGACTTTCACCTTTTTCTAATTGATCAAGGTAAAACGGTATTCCTCCGATCATCATGTACAATCGGATTATGTCTATACTATTTAAGATTATATTTTTCTTCTTTAGAAAGGTCTTGGTTTCAGCCAAATCAAAAGGTTCCAGGAGTATCCTTTCCGTGACACGATTATGCAAGCCACCTCGATTTTTTAAGACTTTATTTATCATCCAGGAGGCCGAGGATCCACAAATAATAACTACCAGATTATTTCGCTGGGAAGCAAAAGTATTCCAGAATGAGGTAAAGGCCGTAAGAAATCTAGATCGATTGGTAGCCATCCAAGGAAACTCATCAAGAAAAATAACTTTTTTCTTATTGGTTTTGATCCCAGATATGAAATCGGCTAACTTATCAAATGCTTCAAACCAGCTAGCCGGAGTCTCAGCTTTCAACGGCATGTTCATTGATACGCTCAAGGCCTGACTGAATCTGTCAAGATGTTCTTTAAGATTACTCTGATAAAGTCCAGTAAATAGGAATACGATATTATTGTCTAGATGCTTTCTGATTAAAAACGTTTTGCCTACTCTCCTGCGACCGATTACGGCAACCAATGCTGCTTTTTGTGATTTAATGATCTTGTCGAGCCTATTAATTTGTTCTGTTCTGCCTATCAATTCCATAATTATGTTTCGCCAAAAGTATAATAAATATATAGATTTGGCAATACAAAATAAGTTATGTTTCGCCAAAAGCATAATTTTTTATTAGATTTGGCAGAACAAATGGTATGTTAATTCGTTTGATCTAGGGTCGAATGAATGGATATTTCATTAGATTTGATAGACACTTCGTGTTAAATATATCCTCAAACTCATCTAGTCACAATAGCGCTTCAAGCCAACTAAATGCTTCAAATCCTCACCTGATCTTCTCTTTCATTTTTTCAAAATTGGTCAAAGGAACCCATTGGTAAATTTGAAAGTCTCCTTTAAGCCCAGCTTCAATATCTTTGGCAAAATAGTCCTGGATCTCAGCCCCTTGTTCTATAAGGTAGCAAAATACATCTGCCGAACCTCCTACGATGGCCCATCCGGCAGGTGTATTATTATGAATCTTTCCAGAACGCTTATCCATTTGGGCACCAAGCTCCACTAATTTTTTGGTTACCGGAAGATCATTTCTCCAAGCGGCCATGTGCAAGGCTGTGGAATCGTCGTATCCGCCCGTACCGTCTATATCAATTCCTTGTTTGACTAATTTTTCCATCAAATTAAGACGACCACCTATGGCCGCTGTATGCAACAAGTTAGTATTTAGCCCAACCACAAAGGTTAATATATTATGAACATTATGATCTGGCCCAGGCGGAAAGGTATCTTGATTGATCTTATGATGAATAAATTGGGAATGTTCCTTAATCATTTGATCAAAACGATCTTCATCACCGATTAATACCACACTAAAAACATCTACTTCAGCACCTTTATCAAATAGAAACTTTGTTATAGCTGGTTTATGTTTGGCAAGGTACTGGGCCGGCGTACTGTAATGGTCCAAATCACGTGCATTAATATCGGCACCATAATCCAGCAAGATATCAACGACCTGCTCCGATCCAGCAAAATGCAATGCAGTGCATCCGTCACCACCTGGTTCATTTACTTTTTCCGGATTTGATCTCAATATGTCTTCGAGTAGTGAGGGCATATCCAACCCAGCTGCTTCATGCACACCTATCTTCGCACCTCTTGTGGCTAGATATTGAGCTATCTCTAAGTCTCCATGGCTTAATGCAACTTGCACTGGATTCCAGGGACCCATTGGCCAATCACTTTTGCGATTAGGATCTGCACCTTGATCAAGTAATAGGTCTATCATTTCTTTGTGCCCGATGGAACTTATGATGGTCAGTGGTGTTCCACCAAAGGAACGATAATCGAACGCTTGCAAAAGTTCAGGATTATTACCAGCCATCTCACTGACCAATTCGGTTTTGTCCCTTTTGATCGCTTCAAACCATGCTATCTCATTTGAGGTATTTACTTTTTCTGACATTTTTATTTGAATAAATGCTGAAAAGGAAGATAACGAATTTCACCCTAATAGTAAGCTTTTATCGCAAGTGCAATATGCGCCATGTCTAGATGCTCATCATTGGAGGAGATAGATTCGAAGCTGTTTTTGAGAATCAAAATTGCGCTATCAGGATTGGTACCATATGGAATTTACTTTACCCTAAAAATATAGGTTACAATATTAAATTGTTATCTCTCTTTTTGATATTCCATCTTATTCTAAAAGAGGCGTGGGACACATAGGTTATAAACCTTTAATGCCAAATAGTAAAGTTGTCATAACATTTAGATACAAAAATTATTAAAGACTTGAGCCAATGCGATCAAAGAAAGCCTAGATCTCAATGCGAAATCCCTCAGAAAAGGGTTTAATACTCATAGATTATTCAAATTGAATCCACAACAGCCCGTGTTGTAGACCTAAGAGGCCAGCAACCAGGATTCTTCTTTCATTCAATAAAGAGTGCCAGAGCTTGCAACGCTATGAATTAGCGTCTTAAGTTCAATTGCCGAATCCTGGTTTAATGCCCAACAAAATATTTATAAGAATTTATTCCGCTTGCCTATTGCATTTGTCAGTTACTATTTGCATATTTGCCTGTTTTATCGTCATATTTATGACGTGTTTTTCGACATTCAAAAATAGAGCCTTATGCAATCAACAACCATTCGTGACAAACAATTTAACTTTTCGCTGCAGACCATCAAGCTCTGCAAAACACTAATGAGCCAGCAGGAGTATGCTTTATCCAACCA
>JAHEJC010000346.1 GCA_024639065.1 Lewinellaceae bacterium
CAATCCGTTAAAATATTTGAGAAAAGTAGTCTTTTTGAATGTTTTCATTTTCTGTTTATACGGATTGCTTCACTGTCTTCTAAACTGGTCCCTGAGGCACTCGAAGGGCCAGACTAGTTGTATTTATTTATGTTCGTATTCTGCTTGTACGGATTGCTTCACTGTCCTTCAGACAGTTCGCAATGACAGTAAGGGTAAACGTATTACAGCACTTTTGGCTATTCAAGAATACGATGGAGCATTTAACCCATTTTGATCGTCATTGCGAGACGACCCGCAGGGCGGCGAAGCAATCCGTTAATATATTTGAGTAAAGCAGCTTTTTTGAATGTTTCCGTTTTCTGTTAATACGGATTGTTTCACTTTCTTTCATTCAGTTCGCAATGACAGTAAGGGTAAACGGATTACAGCACTTTTGGCTATACAAGAATCCGATGGAGCATTCCACCCATTTTGATCGTCATTGGCAGACGACCCGCAGGTTGGCGAAGCAATCCGTAAAAATATGAGACAAGAGAAGTCTTTATGATGTATCCATCTGCCTGGACGGATTGCTTCACTGTCTTTCAGACAGTGCGCAATGACAGAAATGCTCTTAATTCTCTACTGCTGGTTCAGGATTTAAGATAAACTTCATCATGCGATCCTCATTAAAATATTGGTTGGCTGCTTGTTTAATGTCATCTCCGGTAAGCTTATCGATCTTTTCCTCCAGACTCTTTAGTAATAAAGTGGAGAATTCATATTCGTTGCGTACACAATTACTAATACCATTCAGCCAATATCTATTTTGCTCCATGGCTTTTATGCGCGATTGTTTCTGAGTTTCTTTAATTTTAGTCAATTCTTTTTCTTCAGCGCCTATTTCCTTTGCCTTGGCAAAGTCTTGAAAAGCAGTCTCGATCAACTCATCCGCTTTTCCCGGATCACAATTAAAGGACAAGGTTATCGAATATTCTGGTTTAGGCTCTTTGCTGGTATTCCCCCGAAGACTGACCCCGTATACACCCCCAAGATCTTCACGCATCGACTCCCTCAATTTTATACGCAATACTTCCAACATTGAATTGAAGTGATATCGATTTTCACTATTCCATTCAAACGGCCCGTGAAAAGTAATCCGTACATTGGTTTTAGGCGCTTGACCCTTTATGAAAGTCTTCTCAATTTTGCCTGGCGCATATTCGATACCGACATCTTTCCAAACATCCTCTCGCTCCAAAACCGGTAAATTGCCGAGGTATTCCCGGATGTAGTTTCGCATTTCATCTAGATCAAAGTTGCCAACAAAATAGAAAGTAAAATCACTGGCATCTGCAAACCGATCCCGATAGATTGCTCCAATCTGATCTATATCCAAAGCATCTAAGTCTTCCATGGTGGGATAGCCCGTGCGCGGATGATTTTGATACATAATTTTGTTAACTTCTTTATTGAAATAGGCATTTGGATTTGCGTCCAGATTCTTCAAAAATGATTGTTGCTTGGTGACAAATGATTGCAGTGCTTTGTCATCTTGCCGGGGCTGCGTAAAATAAAGATAGACTAATTGGAAAAGAGTCTCCAAATCATCTGGTGAGGCAAATCCATTGAACCCTTCAGCTCTGCTACCAATGTAAGGGCCTACACTAACCACCTTACCCGTAAGTAACTTTTCAAGTTTAGTAAGCTCAATATCTTTTAAACCCGATTGATCCATGATACTGGAAGCATATCTGGCCTGCTTATACTTTTCAAGATCATATTGTGAGTGCCCCCCTTCACTATAAGCATTCATTAATACCTGATCATTCTTGAAATCCGTTAGTTTTAGATATACCTGCACTCCATTTGGTAAGATCATATGATGCGCATCAATTTCTTCGTAGTATTTTTCTTCTTTTAGGTCTACCGCAGGTAGATCTTCTGAGAGCAAAGGTTCCGTTGATACCTCATCTTCATAGGCAGTCAGATTTTCATTTTTTACATCATTTATGATAGCAAGTATTTTATCTTCATTGGGCATGACAACCCCTTCTTTCTCAGGTCCAGTAATCACCACCACCCGGTTTTTGTCGGTAATCCATTTTTTGGCTAATGCATTGAGCTCTTCAACTTTGATGGTAGGTAAGTATTCCTGAATCATTGCTAGATTTTGGTCTGGACTGAGTACTGGACTTTTATTCGTGAAATGACCTAGTAACTCTTGAGTTAATCTTCCGGATTCTCTTTTATCTTGCTCCTTTACCTGGATCTCAGCACTGCGTAAGACTTCGATTTTTACTCTATCTAGTTCAGATTGATTAAAACCAAATCTTAGGGCACGTTCATTTTCCTGGAGAATAGCTCTAAATCCTCTTTCAACACCTTTATCCTCAACAGCAGCATACGATGAATAGTTATTGATTCTTCCAAGACCTCCCCCAAATCCTGAATAGGCAAATATGAAGGGTGGATCAGCCTCTTGCGTGCGTTCTCTAAGCCTGTTGTTTAGCATCGCATTATAAATGCTCCAAACTATATAATCCCGAATATCCTCTTGGACCTTAATCTCTTTATAAGGATGCTTGTACATTAGTTGAATACTGGAAGTTGTTGCTTCTTTATCCGTACACACGGATACTAGGGTTTCGTCATGAAATGGAACGGTATATTCTAATCTTTCCCTCGGAAGTGGAGGATTATTCAAAGAACTAAAGCGTTGGATAAGATCCTTTTCCATCGAATCGATAGGCACATTTCCGACCACGATTAGAGCCATTTGATCAGGACGATACCAATCGCGATAAAATTGTTTGATGCGTTCATGATCAATATTTTCAATGATCTCAGGGTCGCCAATTGGCAGTCGTTCTGCATACCTGGAGTCTTTAAACATGACTGGGAAGTATTTTTGTTGCATCCGCTGTCCGGCACTCAACCGGGTACGCCATTCAGAAACAACTACGCCTCGTTCTTTATCGATCTCCTCGTTATCGAAAGTAACTCCCCCGGCCCAATCTTCTAAAACTAGGAGGCCTTTGCTCAGTTGATCCGGTTCATCGGTGCGCACCTCCAGCATATATACCGTCTGATCAAAACCGGTGTATGCATTCAGGTCAGCCCCAAATCGAGTACCAACTGATTCCAGATAATCAATTAGTTCACTTTTCTCGAAATGTTTAGTACCATTGAAGGCCATATGTTCAACAAAATGAGCAACGCCCAGCTGATCATCATCTTCCTGCGTTGAACCTACTTTAACGACTAGTCTCAACTCAGCCCGATTTTCTGGTTTATTGTTGTGTCGAATATAATACTCCATACCATTAGCCAACTTACCCCGACGGACGTCCGGATCTAAAAACAGGCCTTGAAAGGTTGTTTTTGCAGGCTGAGTGGGTTGCAGGATTTCAGTCTCTTGAGCTTCCCTGACCGACTCACTAATATTAGTTTTAGGGTTGCAACTGAATAGCAGCAGTGCATAAAAAATGAAATACGGTATGGATTTAAAATAGTTCATAATTCTATTAGTTTATTTCAGCAAAGTAATGGGTGGTTAGTTCACCGAATAGGTTGATTAAAATGTGACGCAAAAATAGTTTTACCATCTTTATTTAAAAGAAAACATAATATTAAAGATTTTTCCATCCAAAGCCTTTAAAATATATAACTATAAAAGTTAATTTATTGTTATAAAGGTGGGCCGAGATGTACTTTCTGGAAGTATATTCTCGTCATTATTGTCAAATGTATAATTGAAAGATTCATGACACTCAAAAAAATATTTCAACGTATATCGTTTATAGTTAGCTTTTTACTGGTTACTTTGGTCGCTCTAGCCTTCATTCTTCCAAGGTTGTACCAGGAAGAATTAAACCAATTGGTCAAGGATGAAACCAACAAACGGTTCAATGCAAAATTAGATTTTGATGACTTGAAACTTACCTTGTTTTCCAGCTTACCAGATTTCAGGTTAACCCTTGCCAACCCATCCATCACTGGTATTGATGCATTCCAAGATCAGACCCTATTTAGATCGGCAGACTTAAAATTTGATTTGGATTTTGCAGCGCTCATCAAGGACCGGTCTAATATCATAATTAATGAAATCCGGTCTAAAAAACCAGAAATCTTCTTGTTGACCAATAAGGATGGTTTGTCTAATTGGGATATAGCGAAAAGCAATCCTAATTCTTCAACCACTTCACCGGACCCTTTAAATTTTGAATTGGAAAAAATAATTATTGAAGAAGGTTATTTTTCCTATATAGATAAGACGAACCAATCAGAAATGGAGATGAAAGATGTAAATCTTTCAAGTAATGGGAATTTTAACAGTCAGGGATTTGATCTGAATAATTTATTGGATGCGGAGTCGATCTTCTATTCTTACGGCAGTGTACCTTATTTAAATTATGTCAAAGGTCAAGGAACAATTTTATTGGAGGTCGATCTCCAAAACAATAAATATGCGTTTAAAGATGGTCAAATCATACTCAATGCACTTCCCTTGACGTTGGATGGATTTGTGGTCATTAATGAAACAAATTATGATCTTGATCTGGATTTTTCCTCTGCTTCCAGCGAAGTAAAAACGTTATTCTCCTTATTACCCAATAGCTACACCAGTTCATTTGATCAAATACAATCATCCGGGAAGTTAACGATGGAAGGTTCCATCAAAGGGATCTTAGATACCGATAAGGATATATATCCAAAATTTACAATTGGTTTGATTATTGACAATGGGATGATTAAATATCCGGATTTGACACTTCCAATTCAGGGTATAAACGCCAACATACAATTCAAAAGCCTGGACGATAAGTTTAACGAAATGGCCGTAGACGCGGATCGGTTTACTTTTAATATTGGCGGGAAACCTATTAAGGGTAATGCTAAATATCTATTTAATCCTAACAATAGCACCTATGAAGGAGCACTTCAGGGAAGCATAAGTTTGAATACCTTAGCGCAAGCATATCCTTTGCCACAATTCAAAAACTTGGCTGGTGACCTATCCACAAACTTTACCTATGGCTTCACACAACGTCAGATTGAGAAAAAAGATTTCGCCAATATTAAGTTTAATGGAAATTTGGATTTAACGCAATTAAAAGTGGATTATGAAGACTACCCAACCATTCTTATTGACTCTGTAAACTTGAAGGTTAATCCAAAATCAGTGGTTACAAAAATTCATAAGAGCACTTTCGGGTTGAGTGACCTTAAATCTGGTGAAGTTGTGGTGAGTAATCCTTTAGCCTTATTTACCGAGGAACAAGAATTGTCCATTGTGGCTAATGCCAGAGGAATAAATTTTTACACCGATGAATGGATCTCGGCTGATAGTATCGAAAATGAAATCGCTTTGGATACAACATTTAATAGTCAATTGATTCCGGATTACTTAAACGGGACATTGGATTTGGATTATAAGCTTGTCCAATTTGGAGAGTATGCTATCAAAGACTTTCAAACAACCGTTGTTTATGATGACGATCAAATAAAAATTACTAATTTATCTGGTCATATGGAGGGATCTGATTGGAAGATTACCGGGAATGTCTATCCCATTAATGACTGGATGACTGGTAAAAAAGAGCTTAAAGGATCCCTGGCCTTTTTTGCAGATCATTTTGTGATAGATGATTGGATTCCAGTTGCAACGGATGACGATTCGGATGCCAGTGACCTTCAGCCCGTTGTCAAAGTTTTACCAGATGATATGAATTTAGAAATCAATTCAGCTATCAATCGTCTTGATTATGGTAAAGCGAGTTGGCAAGATTTAAAAGGCCAGATTATCCTGAGAAATCAAGCACTTGAGATGCATGACATTTCTTCTTCGATATTTGGAGGTAGAATGAATTTTGAAGGAGTTTATAATGAGCTCCCGGCTAATCCGTCATTCTCGATTAAATATGATGCCAGTCAACTGAAATTTAAAGAGATGTTTGATTCATTCATCTCTATGCAGAAACTGGCACCCATTGCCAAATTTATTGACGGCATATTTAATACTACTCTAGTATTGGAAGGGGAACTGACTGATGGATATATGCCCGTATGGGATAAACTTAAGGCTGCAGGGTTCTTACAGACTTTGGAAGGCGTCATTGAAGGTTTCAAACCAATGGGAGCGATCGCAGATAAATTGGACCTTAAGGCCTTTGAAAAGCTATCATTAAAGGATTCTAAAAACTGGTTTGAAGTGATTGATGGAAAAGTTGCGGTCCAGGAATTTACACGGAAACTGGACGACATTGATTTACGTATCAGTGGAAATCATGCCATTGATAATGATTTAGATTACGTTATTTTTGCCCAGGTGCCCAGGAAGAAATTTAATCAGATTCAGGCTGGTCAGAAAATAAATGAAGGGCTCGAATGGATCAGCAAAGAAGCATCAAGAATCGGGGTAGATATGAATGCTGGTGATTTTGTAAATGTGCAAATAAACTTGACGGGCAATATCCTCAATCCGAAAGTAGACTTAAAATTAATGGATATTTCAGGCAAGTCTTTGGATGATGCTATTAAAGATAAAGTTGCTAAAGAATTCACTGAATTGAAAGACTCAGTTAAACAAGAAATTGATAAGAACGTCGCAAAAGTAAAGGATACTGTTTCCGCAGTTGTTGAAAAAGAAATTCAAAAAGCAAAGGAGAAAATAGGGGGAGAGGCAAAGAAAATAACCGATTCTGCAAAGGTTGTCGTTGGGAAAAAAGCGAAAGAAGTTTTGGACAGTGTAGGCCAAGAAAAAGTCAACAAAGTGCTGGACTCCTTAATCAGCAAAGAACAAAAAGAAAAAGCAGAAGAAATCTTGGGTAAAGAAGCGGACAAAGTGAAAGATATCCTCAAAGATTGGAATCCGTTCAAAAAGAAATCCAAAACGGAAGAAGAAAAGGTAGACACATCTAAAGTAGATACACTGAATCGTTCAAATACTCAAAAGAATTAACAAACTGGTTATATACTCCAAATTTTGATAACGGCCATTTTTTAGGGACCCGTAGAGATCCTGTAAGAATGATTCATATAAGCTCACCAAATATGTTTGAAGCGGTTATTGCGAGTCTATTTGACTTAATCCTAAAAGTTATTTCTCAAACTTTAACGCTCTTATCATAATATTCTAAAATAGTCTTCAGTTAAGTACTTATATTATTTGACCTATCTGATATATCCTCTCCCAACTTAAGTTTCATTTTGCGATACGGACAACATCCTTAGTCCCGAATTAAATTTATTGGTTAAAACAAAAACACTTTATGTCGACAAACATGAGACTCAAATTCTTTTACCTTATCGGAACCTTTTGTATTAGTTG
>JAHEJC010000347.1 GCA_024639065.1 Lewinellaceae bacterium
TTTTTCAAACTCACTTATGCGAGCCTCCCATCGTTCAGGGGACTGATTCTGACTTAGGAGGGTGCTAAATAGAATCAGGCAGAATACAATTACTAACAGCTAGAGTTTATATTTTTGATCATCAGTTTGATTAATAATTATTAGTTAGTTATTATTTGTTTCGTTTATATATTCATTTAACTAATATTTCATTTTTAAAAGGCCTTGACCTAGATCATCATCACCGATGATATACTTCATCAAATAAATTATCAGATACCCTGAAATTTATTCCCAAGTTAAAGATCTAGGTATTTATTCCGGAAACCAAATCCTATTTATTGATGAAAAATGAAAGAATTATAAACCTTATCACTGAAGCTGACGAGTTGTTGGAAAAGGCCCGGGCAGAACTGGGTCGATCGGCAGAAGATGTTACAGCTCATCTAGTATGCCATAATGCCAGGCAATCACTGCTCAATTATCTAACCTCTTTTTTACTCCATCATGATGTTGAGCCTATTGAACCGCCTACTCTTGCACAGACGTTGGATCAATGTAGATCTATTGACTCACGGTTTGAATATTTAGATATTACGCCAATTAACTGTCGCTTTGAGGTTGACGATAGAGACTATTGTCTGTCGGTCGACAAGGTGGATGAGTGTTTTCATATTGCTGATCAAGCCAAAGCCATGGTTCTCAGCCACCCACCTAGCTACTAAAATGATGATCTAATCAATTTTAAAAGAAAAAATATCCATAAGATTTAAAGCAGTTGTTATGAACAAGAAAAATAATGAGGTAAAATACCCAGGTAGACGTGTTGCAATGGATGGTAATACCGCGGCCATTATGTGTGAAAGAGAATCTACTGATGCGGCAGGTGCTTACCCAATTACACCCTCTACTCAAATGGGAGAATACTGGGCAGATGCGGCTGCTAAAGGACATTTAAATATCTCCGACCGACCATTGATATTTATAGAACCGGAAGGAGAGCATGCTGCAGCAGCTGTTACAGCAGGCCTTTCAATGACAGGTCTTCGCGCTGCCAATTTTTCTTCTGGTCAAGGAATTGCCTATATGCATGAATCACTCTATGCAGCAGTGGGTAAAAGATTGACTTATGTGCTCAATATTGGTGCTCGGGCCATGACCAAATCCACTTTAAACGTTCATGCTGGTCATGATGATTATCATGCTATAGACGATACTGGGTTTTTCCAATTATTCGCCAAAAAAGCACAACATGTAGCTGATTTAAACATCATTGCTCACCGTATTGCCGAATTAGCACTTACGCCTGGAGTGGTTGCGCAAGATGGTTTTTTGACCACCCACCTCATAGAATCATTACAGCTTCCGGAACGTGAATTAATCAAAGAATACTTAGGAAGACCGGATGACATCATTGATACACCAACTGCAGCACAAAAAATAATTTACGGAGATACGCGAAGACGTATTCCCGAGCTTTGGGATGTAGACAATCCTTTAATGGCTGGGATTGTACAAAATCAGGACTCCTATATGCAGAGTGTAGCTGCTCAGCGACCTTTTTTCTTTGACCATATCCAGGAACTTACTGATATGGCTTTTGAAGAATATTATAAATTGACAGGTCGTCACTACCAGCGCGTGATGTCGTATCGTGCGGACGACGCCGATTATCTTATATTGGGTCAGGGGAGTGTAGTTCCCAGTGCAGAAGTGGTCGTTGATTATATTCGAGAAACAAGAGGCATTAAAGTAGGTGTTGTTGACTTATTAATGTTCAGACCTTTCCCTGCCGACCTAGTTGGTAAGATGATAAAAGGTAAGAAAGGGGTTACTATTTTAGAAAGGCTGGATCAGCCATTAGCCGTGGATCCCCCTATTGCCAGGGAAGTACGGTCGGTTATATCCAAGTGTTTAGAAAATAGTACTAGCAACGATAGGCCGTACCCCAATTTAGCTAGATATAAAACAGCTGATATTCCTACTTTGTATTCTGGTTCATTTGGTATGGGTAGTAGAGACCTCCAGCCAGAAGGCATTATTGGTGCTATTGAAAACATGTTGCCTAAAGGAGATCACAAAAAATACTTTTATTTATCTATTGATTTTATCCGGGACGCTGCTTTTACCCCCAAACAAAAAGTTTACCAGGAAACCATTCAAGATGCTTATCCCCATGTAAAGGAATTGGCAGTAAAGGGATCAGAAAATCCTAATCTAATGCCAAAAGAGGCGGTAACCGTTCGGTTTCACTCTGTGGGCGGTTGGGGTGCCATTACGACCGGTAAAAACTTGGCCATGACTCTTTTCGATTTATTGGGATATGATATCAAGGCAAATCCAAAATACGGATCAGAAAAAAAAGGCCAACCAACTACTTATTATTTAGCAGCTGCACCAGAGCCTATACGCATCAATTGTGAGTATTTTTTCGTGGATGTTGTGCTTTCACCAGATCCGAACGTATTTAAACATACGAATGCTTTGGCCGGACTGAAAAAAGGTGGGTGTTTTATTATCCAAAGTGATAAAGCCAAGCCTGAAGAGGTGTGGGCAGACATCCCTGAACCGTATCAAAAAGTAATTATCAACAATGATATTCATCTATTCTATATTGATGGTTTTAAAATTGCACGTGAAGAGGCAACGGATCCCGAATTGCAGTTGAGGATGCAGGGTATTGCTTTCCAGGGTGCGTTCTTTGCTGCTTCACCGCTCATGGAAAAATCAGGCCTTTCTGAAGAAAAACTGTTGAAAGCGATTGAAGATCAATTACAGCATAAGTTTGGATCAAAAGGTCAACGAGTGGTTGATGACAACATGAGAGTCGTAAGAAGAGGTTTTGATGAAATTCATGAAATTAATAATAAGGTGCTTGGTGCCGGGCATGAAGAAAAAACCAATGGTCAAACCACTTTATCGATACCTACCATGATGAAAAGTATTCCTCAGAGTGAATCAAACTTGAGTGATATACATCGATTCTGGGATCAAACCGGTAATTTCTATTTGCGTGGGATGGGCAATGATAACATCACTGATCCATTCATCGGATTAAGTGTTATGCCGGCTGTTACCTCTCTTTTTAGGGATATGACCGGTATACGTTTCGAGCACCCTGAATGGATTCCAAATAATTGTACCGCCTGCGGAGATTGTTATACAGTTTGTCCAGATACAGCGATACCCGGATTAGTTAGTGATTTGTCGGGAGTCCTGGACACCGTGGTTAAAAGAGTTAAGAAACAGCATGGAAAAGTTGAGTATCTGCCCAAGGCGGTAAGGACCATGGAGGGAAAAATTCGAGCGTTCTTTAAAGCTTCCAAAAACGGAGCAACTGTAAATGATTTTATCCACAGTGCAATAGATATAACGGTGGAAGAAAGTAACGAAGGGCCAGAGCTCAGCAAAGAATTTGAATGGTTCAAGGAAGAATTGGGTGACTTTAAATTTGCCCTTACCCGACCTTATTTTGACCTATTTGAAAAAGACAACCCGGACAGTGGTGGATTGTTTAGCATCACCATCAACCCAACTACTTGTAAAGGCTGTATGGAATGTGTCGAAGTATGTGATGATGATGCCTTACGTCCAGTAACTCAGACAGACGAATCAGTAGCTCATTTGAAAAAAGAATGGGATCTATGGTTGGATTTACCAAATACACCAGCTAAATACAACCGGATTGATGATCTTGAAGAGAAAATCGGGCCGCTTGAAACGATCTTATTGAACAAGGATGCTTATTTGAATTTGGCTAGTGGGGATGGTGCCTGTTTGGGTTGTTCTGAAAAATCAGTAGTACACTTGTTTACGGCGACCGTGGAGTCTTTGATGCAACCAAGGATTGAAAAGCACGTGGCACATTTGAATGAATTGACTGAGAATTTGGAGAAACATATTCAGCTGAAATTGATGAATACCGTTGATGTAAGTGACATCGATGCCATGACAAAAATTGTATCTGAATCTCATGATAGTGATTTGACAATGGCGGGTATCGCTAGTAAATTGGAGTCAGCTCAGGGTACTGAACCAATTGATCAGGACTGGTTAAGAGAGGTCACTCAACTCCTGGCGAAATTGAAAAAACTCAAATGGAAATACGAGAATGGCACCACGGGTAAAGGACGTTGTAATATGGGTATGCTCAATTCAACGGGGTGTACCTCTGTTTGGGGCAGTACTTATCCATTTAATCCATACCCATTCCCATGGGCCAATCACTTATTCCAGGATTCTACATCCATGGCTATGGGGATATTTGAAGGGCATATGGCCAAAATGGCTGAGGGTTTTGTAACGATTAGAAAAGCAGAACTCGAATTGAGTGGCGATTATGATCCCAATGAGTATAAAGACTTCTTTACCTATTTCAATTGGGAGCAGTTTAGTGATGAAGAATGGTTGTTATGTCCTCCAGTTGTTGCGTTAGGTGGTGATGGGGCCATGTACGATATTGGACTTCAAAATTTATCCCGCATGATGGCCTCTGGTAAGCCGATCAAAGTGATTGTAGTGGATACACAAGTATATTCCAATACGGGTGGCCAAGCTTGTACATCAGGATTTATTGGCCAGATTTCGGATATGGCCCAGTATGGAAAAGTGAAACAAGGAAAGTCTGAACCACGAAAAGAAATCGGTTTGATTGCGATGGCGCACCGGAATACTTATGTGCTCCAAGCAACTTTAGCGAATACAAGCCAAATGATTGAAGGGTTTATTGATGGTTTAATGGCCAAACGTCCAGCAATATTTAATTTGTATACTACTTGCCAACCAGAGCATGGAGTGGGTGATGACCTGGGTGTTCACCAGGCTAAATTAGCAGTGGAATCCAGAGCATATCCGATCTATAAATACAACCCGGACTATGGAGTGAAAACGTCTGAGGCATTTGATTTATCCGGTAACCCGGCCATGGATGCGCTCTGGCCAACTTACCAATTGAAATATTTGGAAAATGGTATTGAGAAATCAATGGATGTAGCCATGACTTTCGCGGACTTTGCCATTACTGAAGCAAGGTTTAGAAAACATTTTCGTAAAGTGCCCCGCGATGCCTGGAATGATAACATGATCCAATTGGCTGAATTTATGGAATTGGATGCTGATGAACGAGAAGGCAAATTCCCATACATCTGGGCCGTTGATAGTAAACAACGTTTGAGCAGGGTGCTAGTAGCAGAAAAGATTGTAGAAGCTTGTGAAGAGCGTCGTGATTTCTGGATCATGTTACGCGCACTAGCCGGTGTTGAGACTGAGCAAATAGAAGAAGTCGATATTGAGCAAAAGATTCGGGCAGAAGTGGTAGGTAATATCGCACAAAATCTGATGAAAATGGCAGGAGGCGATAGTAGCAATATGGTTGACCTGGCCATGGGAGAAGCTGTGAAACCAGAAGCAACAGCAACAGTTATCCAGAATGGAGACTACATGGCCCCCTGGCTTGAAACGGACGAATGTACTTCATGCGATGAATGTACTAAACTCAACCCGAAAATCTTTGCCTATAATAATGATAAAAAGGCTTATATATTAAATCCTAATGGAGGCCCTTATCAAGATTTGGTTAAAGCGGCTGAGAAATGTACAGCCAGAGTAATACATCCGGGCTTACCAGCAGACCGAACCGGGAAGGACATTGATAAATGGATTAAGCGAGGGGAAAAATATAACTAAATATTTTAATGCAGAGAATCATAATATGACCTTTTAATTTTGAAGCATTGAGTTTATTGGATAGCTAATGGGTTTACTAAATTTTCGAAAAAATACATTTAAACATGGTATTCATCCACCGGAGCGAAAAGATGAAACAAATGGATTGCCAATACGGCAATTCCCTTTTTCTCCGGTGATCATATTGCCGATGGTTCAACATATTGGATCACCTTCCGAGATTATTGTGCGGGAAGGTCAAGAAGTAGATCGAGGTCAGCTACTTGCAAAAGCCACAGGATATGTTTCAGTGCCTATTCATGCACCTATCTCCGGGACGGTTCGGAAAATTGCTAATGTCCCTTCCATCTCGGGTAAAATGGTTCAAGGACTTTATTTGGAAGCATTTCCATCCTCTAGCCAAGAAGTTCTTGAGGGAAAACCCATAGACGTTGACACAGCTACGCAGGATGAAATATTACAAGGAATCCAGGATGCAGGTATTGTGGGCTTGGGAGGGGCAGCGTTTCCCACTCATGTGAAATTGAAGGTGCCAGATGGCAAGCATTGCGATGTATTGATGATTAATGGTGTTGAGTGTGAACCTTACTTGACCACCGATCATCGAGTAATGCTTGAACAAGCAGAGGATATTCTAATGGGTATAAAGTATCTGTTAAAATCAACCGGAGCAGAACGCGCAATTATCGGCATTGAGGCGAATAAACAAGACGCTGCTGATCACTTGGCTGCATTGATACCAAAAGGTGATCCGGTAACGGTGGAAGTAGTGCCGGTAAAATATCCGCAGGGATCGGAAAAGATGTTGATTACCTCCCTCTTGGACCGGGAAGTTCCTTCCGGTGGATTACCGATTGATGTAAATGTGGTGGTTGTGAATGTAGCAACGACTGCTGAGATTGGACGCCTCTTACCTCATGGTCGTGGGATTCAGGAAAGAGTGGTTACGATTACCGGGCCCGGGGTTAAAAAGAAAGGAAACTATTTAATTCCAATCGGAACACCTTTGCGATATGTTCTAGAGCAAGTGGGTGTAGATGAACATATTAGTGAAGTATATATGGGAGGTCCTATGATGGGTGTTGCGGTTTCTAATTTAGATATTTCCATCGTAAAGGGTACATCAGGTATCGTTGTTTTTACAGAAAAAGAAATTAAAAGAGATCAAAAAATATATCCTTGTATTAAATGCGGAAAATGTGTGGATGTATGCCCTCTCTCTCTAAATCCTTCAAAACTTGGGATTTTAGCCAAATTTGAAGCTTATGATAAAATGGCAGAAGACTTCAATTTGATGGATTGCTTTGAATGTGGATCGTGCTCATATGTATGTCCATCCCACATTCCATTGGTCCAATATTTTAGGTTGTCAAAATCTATTGTGAGAAAACGAAATGCAGCAAAACAAGCCAAAGAACATGCTAAATAGAACCTTAAATATAAGTACTTCTCCACATATTAATACAGGGCTTACTACGGATAGTATCATGCAAAATGTAGTATGGGCATTGCTTCCGGTAGCTGCATTTGCTGTCTATATTTTTGGACTTAGTGCATTGTTGGTCCTGCTGGTTTCAGTCGGGTCTTGCGTTTTGACAGAACATGTTTTATGCAGAA
>JAHEJC010000039.1 GCA_024639065.1 Lewinellaceae bacterium
GCCTGTCTCCCGCACGCAGATCACCAAAATCGGAATACGTGATGCTGGTAAGGAAGGCAAGTTTTCTGGTTCTGATGGTAACATCGCCGTGTACTGACTTTTCCATGTTGGCGGAGGAATAGCGTGCAAAATAATTACTCTCAACCTTAACCGGGTTCCCGCGACGGATATGGAAAAGTGGGCGAGGTTCTTTGGTCCTAAAATGAACCACGCCTCCCAGTGCATCACTTCCATACATTAACGATCCGGGTCCATAGATCACTTCCAATTGCTCCAACATAAAACTACTGACAGTGATTGCATTTTGAAGATGTCCGCTACGGTAAATAGCATTGTTCATCCGTACACCATCTACTACCAGCAGCACTTTATTGGCTTCAAAACCTCGAATAATCGGGCTACCCCCTCCCATTTGACTTTTTTGAATGAATACCTGTGTATTCCGGGCCATTGCATCCGCTGGTGTTTGTGCACCTGACTGAAGTATTTCTTCTGAGGAGATCATTTCCACTTGCTGGGTTATCTCTTGTTGATAGGCATCGGTACGTCCCACAACAATGACTTCAGACAAAATATTAGATTCAATGATCATTCGGACTTTGCCATTTAATTTCAATAGCGATTGAGTGGATAACATTTTAGTTTTGTATCCTAAATAACTAAACTCAAAAATGTCTTTAGGAGAACGGGGGATTATTGCAATTCCAATTTCATTTGTTACGTTTTGGTAGGTTGCTCCCTGTATTGTTACTCCAGGCAGAGGAACTTGGTTCTCTCCATATACTAGAACTTGTATAGAATCTTGAGCGATTAATGAAAGAGATCCACAAAACAAGTATACCCAAAGGTTAAACAATCCTGGGTAACTTAATGGTAAAAGTGGTTCCTTCATTAATATTTGAGTTTTTTACAAATATTTTTCCTCGATGATAAAGTTCGATTATTCGCTTGGCTAAACTTAATCCCAATCCCCAACCGCGAGATTTGGTCGTATAGCCGGGTTGGAAAACCGTTTTGTATTTATTGGCCGGAATCCCTTTTCCTGTATCCGTAATATCGATAATGACATACTGTTCATCGTACATCACTTCGGCAGAAATTTCTCCTTTCCCTTCCATTGCATCCAGCGCATTCCTCAACAAGTTTTCAACTACCCAATCAAACAAGGGTGGATTAATGTTAACAAAAATACCATTTGATTGGTTTTCCGGAAATTTAAAGAATACTTTCCTCGGCGCTCTTTTTTCCATGTAATTGCGGCACTTCTCCAATTCATCAAAAATATCAATCTTCTTGAGCTCTGGAGCCGACCCTATTTTTGAAAACCGATCGGCAATTAAATTAAGTCGTCCCACATCATTCATCAATTCATCTAAAACATCTTGTTTCTCTTCATCTTGCTTACTAACTAAATCTCTCAGGTGCTCTACCCAGGCCATGATTGCACTGATAGGTGTCCCCAGCTGGTGTGCAGTCTCTTTAGCCATCCCAACCCATACCTGGTTCTGTTCAGATCGTCGAGCGGTACTAAATCCAACGTACCCCAACCCAATAAATGCTAATAAGAGAATAAATTGAAAAAGTGGAAAATATAAAAGCAGTGTGTAATACTTGGAATGTTTATAATATATTTTTTGATCCGAATCTTCGAATATAATCGGTGGGATACTTTGTCGCTTAATGCGCTCTAATTCTCTTTGTAAAAATTCGGTGTCGCTATTTTTGTTCTGACCAAAATTTCTTCCCATCGTAACCTCATCGTTCATATTGGTAATAATCAGTGGAATATCCTTGGTCTTCTCAATCACCTCAAGTTCTAAGGACATATCTTTATTGGGATTTAACTCCAGGGATTCACTTACAGAATTAAATGCATATTCGCTGATTTCCACTCTGGCTTTTTCCCCTTCTTTCAATCGCTGTGCCAGAAAATTTACAAACAATAATGTCAACAATATGATCAGAAGACCCACTACTGTGAGATAGAACTTCCATCGAGTTTGATTAAAAAAAATATCTTTAGGTATATTTAGCCTCCGAGCCATTCAGGACTATTAAAATTTAGGATTGAAGATACAGTTTTGTCGCCTAATGGAGCTCAAGAAATTTTATAGTTTCTCCCTTCCTTAAAATCGTTTCACAACTTCCCTAATAAACGGATATAGTTTTATCAGAGTATATAATATGGGTATAGTTTTGTACAGATTATGGCTTAGCTAATGGTTTTTACAGGAATAATTGAAAGTTAACGTAACTGAAAAGGACTTGTTGCGATCAATAAAAAATAAAGAACACCATGACTAAATGGATATCTTTGCAGCATGGAAGTAGCAATTAGTCCGGTCGATATCAGAAAGTTTGCCCAAGCACAACTTGAAAAATGGTTTGGCGATCAGGGGTTACCTTTATTTCGGGGAAGACAAGTTTATCAATGGATATGGCAGAAAGGAGCTACATCTTTTGAGGAGATGACCAATCTTTCTAAATCGCTCAGAGTCGTTTTGGAACAGCACTTCTTCATTCCTAGTATGTCAGTTGATACTGTACAAATCAGTAAAGATGGAACCATTAAAACTAGGTTGAAGCTGCATGATGGACACCTTATTGAGTCCGTGCTGATTCCTGTGGTCAAAGAAAAAAGATTTACTGCTTGTATTTCTTCACAAGTGGGATGTAGTCTGTCTTGCTCTTTTTGTGCAACAGGTAAAATGAAAAGAATCCGGAACCTGGACGCAGGGGAAATAGTTGATCAATATCGAATCGTGAATAAACAATCAGAGGAGCACTATGGTCATCCATTGACCAATATTGTTTACATGGGGATGGGCGAACCCTTGCTGAATTATAAAGAAGTATTGGAAAGTGTCCGGATTCTTACGCACCCTGATCTCCTTGGGTTATCAAGTCGGCGAATTACTGTAAGCACTGCTGGAATTTCAAAAATAATTAAAAAAATGGCGGATGATGGAGCCAAATTTAATTTGGCTTTATCACTTCACGCGGCAGACGATGTAAAACGCAATCAAATTATGCCCATCAATGAGCAAAATAACCTCGAAGCATTGATGGAATCTATTCAATATTTTCATAGTAAATGCAAAGGAAAAATCACCTATGAATATATTGCTTTTAATGGTTTTAATGATACACTTCAAGATGCAGACAACTTGGCCAAATTATGTAATTATTTTCCTGTAAAAGTGAACATCATAGAGTATAATCCGATTGAAGGATTTGAGATGGTCAAATCTAAGAATGATCGTCTCACCTCATTTGCTGACCGATTGCGCCGCAAAAGAGTTCAAGTGACTATACGTAGAAGCCGAGGACAAGATATCGATGCGGCATGTGGTCAATTAGCAAACAAAGGTTAAAAAACTAGTTCGCTACTTCAATGATTTCTACCCAATGCATAGCCTTTCGTTGAGTGAAATCATGGATTTGGTGTCGACAACTAAATCCGCTGGCAATCACAGTTGTATCTTTTGCAGCATCTCGAATAGCTGGAAATAAAATCTCTTCACCAATTTTTTTAGAGAGGGAATAATGTTCTTTTTCATAACCAAAAGAACCGGCCATGCCGCAACAACCCGAAGGGATTTCTGCTAGCTCAATATCTTTAACTTTATTAAAAATTGTCTTAATGGATTCGGTACCAAATAAGGCTTTTTGATGACAGTGTCCATGAAACAAGACATGTTTTGCTTTACTAGATAACGTTGGTGTCTTTTTGCCTGATTTAATATGTTGAGCTATATAATTTTCCAACAAGAAAACATTAGATTGCATACGATTTGCCATGGCTGGATCATCTAATAAATCGGGTAAATCATCAACCAATGAGGACGCGCAGCTAGGTTCACAAACCAAAATAGGTATATCCTCTTGGATTAACTTTGTTAATTCTACAGCAACCAATGATCCTGCTTTTTTTGAATTCTTTAAGAATCCATGTGAAATTTTGGGTCTTTGACAACAACCTACATTACCAAGAATTACTTCGTACCCAAAAGCATTTAATAATTTTGTGGTTGAAATGCCGATATGCGGTTCATGATAGTTTAGGTAGGTATCCGCGAAAAGAATGACTTTAGGTAATTCTATGTTTGGGGGAATATAATTCTTAGCGAACCAGTTGCTGAATGAGTTGGGGGCATAGGCTGGTAATTTTCTTCGCTTATCAAAACCTGTAGCCGTTTCCAGAACCGACCTTACTATCGGATTTTTAATGATAGTGTTGAATATCCCAGCTCCTTTTCCAGAAATTTTTGAAGCAACTTTTGCACTATCCCGAATAAATCGATCTCTTAAAGCAGCACCATTTTGATCATATTTCATTTGAAGCACCTCGCCCTTCAATTTAGCCATGTCGACATTACTAGGACATTCTGACTTACACGCTTTACAAGAAAGACATAAATCTAAAACATCAATTAATCGTTTATCAGTCAATCCATCAGGGCCAAGCTGTCTAGACATGGCTAAGCGTAAAGCATTAGCTCGGCCTCTGGTAGAATGTTCTTCGTCACGAGTGGCTTTATAACTTGGACACATGGTACCACCAATTATTTTTCGACATTCACCCACTCCGGTGCACATATGAACTGCATTTTCAAAGCTACCATCCACGCGATATTTGAATACAGTATTAACTTGATTATCTGCATATTCATGACCATAACGAAGGTTCTGATCGATCGGTTTGGCATCTATGATTTTACCAGGGTTCATTCTATGATCCGGATCAAAAAGCTGTTTTACCTGCCGGAGTAAGTCATATACCTGGCTTCCAAAATAGCGCTCTAAGTAATAACTTCTCACCAACCCATCACCATGTTCGCCACTCCAAGAGCCTCCATATTCTTTGACTAACTCAAAGGTTTCATCGGCAATATTTTTAAATCGTTCAATATCTTCTTTTAATCTAAGGTCTAGAATTGGTCGCACATGAATAACCCCGACACTGGCATGAGCGTACATCGCTGCTTCGGTCTGATGTTTTTGACAAATCTTGAGTACTCGATCTATATATTCAGGTAAAACATCTGTAGGGATTCCAGCATCTTCAATAAAAGGCAATGGTTTCTTATTTCCTTTGATTCCCAGCATGAGACCTAATCCTTTCTTTCTAATTACCCATACATCTTCATAGTTTTTTCCTGACGGAAATAATGGATAGGCATAGCCAAGGCCTAAGGCTTTCAATTGATTAATCATGTCCTGAGGACGTTTCATGACATCTTCTAAAGTGTCTCCATAAAACTCGACAATTTGTATGGCAACCGGATTTCCTTCGATAAAATGTGCATGTCTTTGGGTTAGAAGGTTTTCCCTACTCAACTTAACCACCGTGTCGTCTAATATTTCTATTGCTGATGGACAATAGGGTAGCATGGGTTTCACAGCTTGAATAGCTTCTAATAATTCGGAAAAGTGAACGACACAAACGGATTTAAAATTGGGCAGCGGTTCCAAATTAATTTTTGCTTCCAGGATAGTTGCTAGCGTGCCTTCACTGCCACAGATCAATTTGCTGAGGTTCCAGTGGTTCTTTCCAGCAAATTCATCTAGATTGTAACCTTGGACCCGCCGCATTACTTGCGGGTAAGCAGCCTGAATCTCCGTTTCATTATCCAGGATGATTTTACTTATTTTATTGTAAATGGCACCTTCTCTACCGGATTGTTTCCCTTTAATTAAAAATTCATTTCGCGATAAATTTTGAAACTGCAATTCTGTACTGTCCGAAAGAACTACTTTCATTTCCAGAACATGGTCAACGGTCTTACCATAGAGAATACTTTTGGTGCCGGAAGAATTGTTTCCAATCATGCCACCAATATTTGCCCGGCTGGAAGTAGCAGGATCTGGAGCAAAATGTAAACCAAATTGACTTAGATACTGGTTTAACTTGTCTCTAACAATTCCAGGTTGAACCCTTACCCACTTTTCTTCTTCATTAAGTTCTATTATTTGATTTAAGTATTTAGAAAAGTCCAATACCATCGATTGGCCAACAGCTTGTCCAGCAAGACTAGTCCCACCACCCCTGGGAAGTATGGACACGGAATGGTCGCCGGCAATTTTAATAGCCAACAATACATCTTTATTACTTTTGGGTAATACAACCGCTATTGGGGTGATTTGGTAGATACTTGCATCGGTTGCGTAGAGGCCTAAGCTTACATTATCCGTTAATACATCTCCTTGGACATGTTTCTTCAAATCATTAATAAATAAATGATGATTCATTTTTTCAGTTTTCTTTTTCAATAATTCATGCTGACATAAATATCAAAAGCTGGAATACTAATTATTAATTAAAGAATAAATCCATACTTAAAGAGATCATCTTCATCAATATGAAAAATATGCTCTCCGGTGATGGAAGCATTACCGGACACTTTCGGAATAATTGCCTGGTGAGGGCCGAAATGGGTGGTTTCCACAATTTGACCTGAAAAAATTGAGCCCACAATACTCTCAATTCTTATGGATTCTTTCAACTTAAGTGATTGCTGTTGATAATGAAGAGCAAGGCGGCCCATCACCCCTGAGCCCGTAGGACATCGATCTACTTCTTGCTCTGCAAAGACACATACATTGCGGCTATCGACTCCAGGAGATATTGGTCCTCCGATCAATATTACTCCATAAAGAAAGGACAGATCTGCTTCGTAAGGATGATTAATTGGAAGTTTGCTTTGTATGATAGCTTGTTTGATTTGGCCTCCTAAAGATTTTAGCTGATTATAATTGTTAGGAACCAAGGCAAGTTTAGACTCATCCATTTGAACATAAGCATAAAATGCACCTCCGTAGGCGATATCGAATTTTATAATCTGGCCTGTATTTAGGGTTACCTGTTGATCGGTATGGAGTACAAATGAAGGCACGCCAATAAATGAAACGGAGTGATCGGATACTTCGATTTCGAGTCGACCACAAGGTGCATCCATCGCAAATCTTTTATCAGAAACCCAGCCTAACAAGGTTGCCAAACGACCCAATGCTATGGTAGCATGTCCACACATCGTGCTATAGCCTTCATTATGCATAAAGATTACTCCGAAAGCCGCCCCTTTATCATTCGGAGGTACTACTAGACACCCGTACATATCCCTATGGCCTCTGGGCTCCCACATTAATGCTCTACGGAAATGATCCAGGTGCTCTCTAACGTATTGCCTGCGCTCAAGAACAGAATTTCCTTTGATTTCCGGATACCCATCAATGACCACCCTCAATGGTTCTCCGCCAGTATGCATATCAATCGTTTTAATGGAAACCCGCCCTGGTTTAGCAGGAAGTTTATGATTCATCAGCCGATAGTTTTTCATGAAGGGTATAAGCAGCTATTAAATCTTCTGAAGCGTGACCCACTGATTTAAATAGAGTAATTTCCTCCGGGTTTTTTCTTCCAGGATGTAGTCCGCTGCACAGGTCATACATAGTTCCCTTTAGGTCCGAAAGCTGGACCACGTGGTCAGAAAGTGGAATGAACAAATCGCCACTTTCTTTGGTAGCTCCTTCTATGGTGTCTACAAAGATGGATGACTTGGTCAATAACTCATCATCAGCTTCTCGCATATTGGGTTTGTAGGATCCTACCAGATCAACGTGTGTACCTTTTTTAACCCATCGACCATATACGACTGGATCTGAAGACATAGTCGCAGTGCTGATAATATCAGCACTAGCACAACCTTGTTGAAGATTCTCACATACTCGGATCGGGAATAAGAAACTGGATTTCAATTCAGCAACAATTTTTTTTGCCTTTGCCGGATTGCGTCCCCAGACTAAGATTTGTTCAATGGGTCTTTCGGTACAATGAGCTTTGATCAACTCGAGTGCTAGATTGCCTGTTCCGATCATCAACAATACTTTTGCATCAGCTCTAGAAAGAAAAGTAGACATCATGGCAGAGGTGGCAGCCGTACGTTTAAGCGTTAATAATTTAGCATCCATCAAGGCTAAATTTTGTCCGCTCCGTCCGTCCATCAACAAGTATATGCCTTGAATAGTTGGGAGATATTTATTGCTTGGAAAAATCGTGACAATTTTTATCCCAATGTACTCCTGGCTTTTCCATGCCGGCATAATCAACAAAGTGGGATCTAATTCTTTTAATTGGTAATCTAAATGATAATGCATACGCTGTGGAACCATCAGATCACTTTGCAGGCCTTTTTTAAGCGCTGAGATAAGCTGATGGTAGTGCAATCCAGATGCTACTTCTTTGGAGCTGTAGAATGGAATGCTCATTTAAAATAACTGGATTTATATAAATTATAGCTCATAAAAAGCTTTGATTTCTTTTTCATACTTTTTCATTAAATAGGCTCTTCTTAATTTTTGAGTACCAGACAACTCTCCTGTTGAGCCAGACCAAATATCCGAAACCAAGTTAAATTTTTTTATTTCCTCATAGGATTTTAATAACACATTTATTTTGACTATTTCATCTTCAAATAGTTGAAGTATTTTAGGATTGTGTACCATGTATGTGGGGGCGGTCCAGTGAATTTGGTTTTGTGTACACCATTTCTCAAGGCGGCCAAATTCAGGGACGATGATAGCTGCTATATAAGGTTTTTGGAAACCAATGACCATGCATTGATCAACAAAAAAAGAATTACTGAGTAGTTGTTCGATGCGACTGGGATAAACATATTTTCCGCTTGAGGTCTTAAAAATGTTTTTTTTGCGGTCCGTAATTTTTAGAAAGCGTTTCGCCATAAATTTGCCAACATCACCTGTATTGAACCAACCATTTTGTATCACTTCTTTGGTCAGCAGGTCATTTTGCCAATAGCCCATCATTACACCATGCCCTTTTACCCAAATTTCTCCTTCTCCTTCTTCGGTTGGCTTACGAATTTCGACAGACGTATTGGGTATAGGTAATCCCACTGTACCAAATTGATTGTTTTTGTGTTCAAAGCGATTAAAGGAGATGACCGGTGATGTCTCCGTCATGCCATAACCTTCCCGAATCTTAATTCCAGCCGCAGAAAAAGTTCTACTTATTTCAGGGTTCATGGCAGCTGCTCCGACTAAAACACCTTTCAATCTTCCTCCCAGCGCATTTCTCCATTTTCGGAAGACTAGCATTCTCAGTAAAATCATCTTAATTGGATATAAAAATGATTTAGGTATATCATGGCCAAATTTCTTGGCTTCTCGCATGGCCCACCGAGCTATTTTTTTATTTAGAAAATTTAGACCCTGGACTTGTTCAATTAGTGATTCATAGACTGTTTCTAATATTCGAGGAACTGCTGTGAAAAAATGAGGACGAATTATCATTATATTTTGGAACGCTTCTTTTGGTGTATCAACAAAATAGATGCATACACCACTTACTAAATAGGCGTAAACGACCATTCGTTCAAAGATATGGCTCACGGGTAAATAGCTCAACACGGAGTGACCAGCACGCAGTGGTAATAAGGAAAGTGTATTATTAATATTTGAAATAATATTGTGGTGGGAAAGCATGACACCCTTAGGATTGCCAGTAGATCCGGACGTATAAATAATGGTAGCTAGTCGGTTGCTGTCCATCTTTTTGCATTTGGTTTTTAATTCGGGCAGTTGAGGATTTAGTGGCCATGTTGCCCATTCCGGATTGGGATCACCACCTTGGTAAAAGTGGACCAATTCTGAATTTAGTGTTGGTTCAAAGGATAGCGCCTTAAAATCTATGAATACTAATTTTAATCCGGCATCCTTCTCAATGTATTCATATTCGCTAGATGACAATCCTTCATGGACAGGTACGGTAATACAACCTATCTGTAGTATACCCAAGTCTACCGCCAACCACAAAGGACTACCTGCTATACTCAAAATACCAATACGGTCTCCCACGATACAATCTTTTGCCATTAAATATGAGCTCACATGATCCGCCAGTTTAATTAAACCTGGTGGCGTATATGCTTTCCATATCCCCTCCTCCAAATGGAACAAATTTTTATTAGGTGAATTACCAGACCTGTTTGTAAGAATATCTTGGAGACAATTAATATCCATTTAAGCTGTCCAATTAAAATTAATGGATTAATAATTTAAGGTATGAATTAAAATTAATTGATTTGCCATTCTTCATCCTGAATCGCAAGACGAAAATATTTACATATTATCATAATCGAACCCAACAAAAAACAATAATTTATTTAGACTTATTGAAGCTTGATAGTTTACAAGGGGCTATAGAAGATAATGGGTCCGATGATAGGATCAGCAATACCCATTTTGGAAACGGCTTGGCCTATCGTAGATTTATGAGGCATCTACGTGTATTTTCTTCTGAATTTTCAAGTTCCTTTGAAGACCCTGCGCCATTCTCTTTGATACAAATCTATCCAAATCCTGTTGGGGCCAATCAACCGCTGCAAATTTTGACGGATTTTACTTATGCAGCTACGGTTGATTGCTTCTCAATGTCTGGGCAGCAAATGCATTCAATTGAAATTCCTCCAGGCTCTCAAAAAGTTGTATTACCACCAATAAACCAATATAGTTATATTATTAAAGCGGGTAATGATAAGGAAGGATACATTTTTTCGGTGATTATACAACAGGAGTAATAATGCTTCAAATTAAAACAGGCTGATACAATAGAGTATCAGCCTGTTGGTACATAATACCAAAAATTCTTATGCTGCGGTTACATTAAGTTGTAACCCTATATCATCATTAATGTATTTATCTTTGAGATCGTCAAAAAATTTGTTAGATCCATATCGTACATCCCAATTGGTTCGATCAATGGTAAATTGTGGTGAAGTTACTGAAACGCCATTTCCACTGATCTCAACTTTTGCTTTGAAACCAATTTCCTTAGTAATTCCTTTGATGGTTAAATTGCCATAGATTAAGTGAGTCGCAGCAGGATCTCCTTCCAAAACACTTACTTTGGTTAATTCAAATTTACTCGTTGGATGCTGTGCTGCATCAAAAAAGTCAGGACTCTTTAAATGTCCTTCAAGTTTTTCTTTTCCATTGCCAGGTTCCTGATCCAGATTCGTAATAGAATTCATATCAAAGGTGAATGAACCAGCTTTTATCGTCCCATCCTCTACCGCAATATTTCCAGAAGTTATGTTGATGGTTCCTTGATGTTTACCTGTTGGCTTTGCTCCTTCCCACATAATTTTGCTATCCGAGGTATTTACCGCATATTGTTTCGCTTCGGACTCTAGTGTAGCAGCTGCTTCTCCAGTTGCTGCTTTATCTCCAGCAGGCTTATTATCACAAGAGGTGATGAGAAAAAAGGCAAAGACACTTGAAATTAAAAATAGTCTATTCATAGCTAAAATGATTAATTTATAAAATTTAATATAAAAATTGAATTCCGAGTACAAACGGAGACTTACTTTACTTTGTTGTACGATTCTTTTAAAAATTGTGAAAGCTTTCGGATTCCCTTAATAATGGAGACATTGGGATGATTGTATTGATCGCGTGGAGCAGGATGTGCGATTAAATGAATAGGTTTTGACCCTAGCAGTTCTTGTAAATGATTGGCATATTGTTCCAAATTAATATTTACAAAATCTTCCGAGATGAAAATATTCCAATCATGTATAGGTATTGAATGCGGTAATTCAGTTAATTCATCAGGCGACACCTTACACCCTAAGTAAGTAACCTCGTAGTGTTCCTTCTTTAGTTTATAATGAATAATCTTTAATAAATATTCTTTTTGAGGTCCATCGGGAGAAAAAAGAATGGTATTTCTCTTGGTAAACTCTTGTTGGTTTTCAAGGGATTCAATTTCCATTGTTAATTGACTACAAACCAATTGGCCCAAAAATCTTTCATGTAATGCATGAACCGATCCAGTAAGCCATAAGAGATTAAATTGATCAAAAAGTGGTAATAATACCTTGTTGACTAAGCAATCAAAAGAATAATGCGAGGACACTTGTTTAAAGACGGATTGAATCTTAGACTGATCAAAAACCAATGTTGCATCTAGTATATCATTGAGCCACTTCCCAGTTAATTGCTCTGCCTGGACAAGCTTTTGTGCAGTGGATCTGATCTTCACATGATCCCATTTGGCAATATGCCTTAATTTGTACCCATGTTCTTTAAGTAATAAGATATTTGCTAATAGTTCTTTTTCTTTTAAAGAATAACATCGGATGTTTGATCGATTGCGTTTTGGACACACAATAGCATATCTTTTCTCCCAAGTGCGTAACGTATGCGCTTTGACATTAAGTAAATTTTCTATTTCCTTTAGAGAAAAGATTTTTTCAGCCATAGTATTTAAAAAATACAGCATAAAAACAGTAAGAGTATGTTTTTTGTTTAACTTGCTCAAATACTTTATGATCATATGAAGATTGGAATCGTTTGTTATCCTACCTTCGGAGGTAGTGGAGTACTGGCAACTGAATTAGGTTTGGGATTAGCCAAAAAAGGGCATTTAATTCACTTTATTACCTACCGTAGGCCCGCCCGTTTGAACACTTTTCAAGAGAACGTATATTTCCATGAGGTGTCGCCGTTTGACTATCCGTTATTTGAGTTTAAACCCTATGATACAACACTTACCAGCAAACTAGTGGATGTGGTTACCTATGAAAAACTGGATCTTCTTCACGTACATTACGCGATACCACATGCGACTATAGGTTATTTAGCTAAGAAGATATTATTGAAGAGAGGCCGATATGTTCCAGTAGTGACTACTTTGCATGGTACGGATATCACCTTGGTAGGAATTGATAATTCTTTTGCTCCTGTTGTTGAATTTGGGATTAATGAATCAGATGTAGTTACAGCAGTTTCACAAAGTTTGAAAAAACAAACAGAAGATTTGTTTGATATCGACAAAGAAATTGAAGTTATATATAATTTCATAAATTTTGAAAGGTTTTCCAGAACTAATAAAGAGCATTTCAGAAAAGCGATTGCCCCGGATGGAGAAAAAATATTAGTACATGTTTCGAATTTCCGAAAAGTAAAACGGGTGGAAGATGTCATTAATATTTTTGCAAAAGTTTTAGCCAAGATGCCGGCAAAACTCTTATTGGTGGGCGATGGACCTGAACGCGTTCATCTGGAAGAATTATGTAGAGCTATGGAAATTTGTGATGAGGTTAGGTTTTTAGGAAACCAAGATGCCGTAGAAGAGATTCTTGCAATAGCTGATTTATTGCTAATACCTTCTGAAAAAGAATCTTTTGGGCTGGCTGCTTTAGAAGCGATGGCTTGTCAGGTACCAGTTATATCCAGTGATGCAGGTGGATTACCTGAAGTAAATATTCACGGAAAGACTGGATACATAAGTCCAGTAGGAGATGTAGAAAATATGGCAGCTCAATCAATTTCCTTACTTCAAAATCCAGAATTGTTACAAGAATTTAGACAAAATGCACTTGAACAAGCCAAAAGATTTGATATCTCCAAGGTGATCCTTGATTATGAGCGAATTTACCAGAAGGCCCTCGAAAATGTCTACACTTCTGCAGAATAATATTTAAAAAGAATCTGCTTATTATCTTCGTTGGATGCATCGAGGATTTTTGCATAATGTTTCTTTTTTAATAATCATCAATTTGATTATTAAACCTATCTATATCTTACTAATAGATCGTGAAGTTCAGAATGTGATTGGTCCAGCCGAGTATGGAATCTTTTTTGCGCTTTTTAATTTTTCCTATCTATTTCACATCATCAACGATTTTGGGATACAAGCTTATAATGCTCGTTTCGTTGCTCAACAAGGGGAAAATGTTAAAGAACAATTGAAGCGATTTCTTTCGCTTAAAATTTATCTGGCATTCATTTATCTTCTTATAGTCTTAATGGCTGCATGGAGCCTTGATTATGAAAGTCATTTTTATCCATTGTTATTTATTTTAGCATTCAATCATATCTGTATAGGCTACGTTTTTTATTTACGCTCAAATTTTACAGGCCTATCTAAATATCGTCAAGATGCTTTGATGTCGGTATTAGATCGTGGGCTATTGATTCTTTCTGTTGGTTTGTGTTTACTCATTCCATCATGGAGAACAACATTCACGATTTATACCTTTGTTATAGCACAGACAGCTTCATTGCTCATTGCCATCATTGTTGGTTTAATCATGTTGAGTGATGAATTACCCCAGCGGATCATCAAATGGATGTCTTGGTCAGAAATAATAACTACCCTTAAAAAAACGTGGCCATTTGCATTGACCGTTTTTTTGATGACCTTATACACCCGTTTGGATGGAGTTATGATCGAACGTTTACTGGTTGATGGAGAAACTGAAGCTGGAATATATGCATCCGGATATAGATTATTAGATGCATCAAATATGGTGATTTTCTTGATAGCCTCTTTGCTACTTCCCATGTTTGCTTCATCATGGACTAATCACCATAAATTAAGCAGTCTGTTTAACACGGGATTTAGATTGATAATGGTTTTATGTTTTCCATTAGCCATAGTTTTTTTCTTTTATGCAGAAGAAATCATTGACTTTCTTTATATCCATGCTGATGCATATTGGGGAGATGTTTTCGCTATTCTAATTTTAACTTTTATATCAACAGGATTCATTTATCTTTTTAGCACCTATATTACGGCTAGTGGAAAGCTGAAAAAAATGAATGGTTGGTTTGTGATGGGGATTGCGGCCAATCTTATTTTAAACTTTATATTAATACCTATATACCAAGCTTTGGGTGCGGCTATTGCTACTTTATTAACCCAATCTTTGGTTGCAATTGCCCTGATTTTTGAAGCTAGGAAAAGCTTTGTATTTCTTAAAGATATTCATTGGGGTTACCTACTATTTTTTCTAGTAGTTTGCTTTACGGTGCCGTATACATTTAAATATTATACCAAAATTCATTGGATGTTTGAAGTGGTTTTGGGTTTAGGAATCATATGGGTTAGTGCTTTTATTTTTGGGGTTGTGAAAAGAGATGTTCTTCGTTCCTTGATTTCGAGTAGGTTCCCATAATCCTAAGATTAACCGTTATTTTGACTATTTTTGTCTCCTTTAAAAAATTCTTGATGAGTGAATATAATTTGTTATCAATCATAAGATCATTCGATAAATGGCGTAAGCCAATTTTTATTTTTACGGTAATAGCTGCAATTGGAAGCATAATTATTTCTTTAAGCCTTGACGATTATTTCAAATCTACAACCACATTTTATGCCGCCAGCCAGGACTTATCTAAACCTGCAAAAATACTTAGCGACGAAGATCTTCAATACTATGGGAATGATGAAGATGTTGACCGGATCATAACTATTGCTAATTCAAACCTTTTAACCGATCATTTAATAAAATCGTATGACCTTTATAAAAATTACGAAATTGATCCTGCTTCGAAGCTGGCAGCGTATAAAGTACGAAAGGCATTCAGACGCAACTATGAAGTGATCAGATCAAAATATGGTGCCATAGAAGTATCTTTTGAAGACAAGGATCCTGACTTCGCTGCCCAGATTGCCAATGCAGCTTTGGAAAAGATTAATGGAATAGCCCAGGATATGTTAGAAGATGGTCAGCAAAAATTAATCGATTTGCATAGCAATACGATTGCCGAAAAAGAAAAACAAATCAATATGTTGAATGACACGCTCAATGTATTGAGAGTGCGATTTGGTATATATGACATCATTGCTCAAAACGTAGCCTTTTCCGAAATGATTACATCGGTTAAATCAGTTTTAGCTCGTGAACGTGCCACACTAAAATCACTGAAAGATAACCCAGAAATTCCAGTCGACACACTTGCGTATCAACAAGCCAAGGTGGCAGGTCTTTCCGATCAGTATAAAAGTTTACAAAATGATTTAAGCAAATTCAATCAAGGTAGGGATCAAATAGCCATGTTTGAAACCCAATTGAATGATACCCGGGAAGCCCAAAGTCTCGATCGTATTCGTTTAAACCAGTTTGAAAGTGGAAAAAATTCAAGTTCTCAAGCTACCCACCTGGTAGAAATTGCTGAGCCACCTTTAAGAAAGTCCAGACCGAAGCGATCTATCTTAGTACTTGCCGCCACATTAATTACTTTTTTATTCACTTCGGTTGGTGCTCTTTTAATCGAGCAATATCGAATTCTTAAAAAGAAAATAGTCTGATTTATGTCCAGTTGGACAACATTGAATAGCTGGCTAGAGAGTCCCAACAGGCTTTTCTATCTATTTGGCGTTATTACGACGATCAGTGCATTAAGTTCCGTATGGCTGGATTTCTTTGCTGTAGCCTTATTCCCGGTGGCTATTCTAGTAGCTTATCTTGCTATTTCCAACTATCTACTGCTGTATCAGCTACTTTTTTTTCTTATACCATTTTCAGTCGAAATATACTTACCTGGAGGATACGGAACTGACTTGCCATCTGAACCGCTTATGATTTTAATTTCATTTATTTTCATATTGGAATTGATTCAAAAGCCATCATGGCTGCATAAACCATTTTTCAGTCATCCGATCACCATTTTGATAATGGCGCATATAGGCTGGACTTTAGTTACCGCCATTACCGCCCAAAATGAAATCGTTTCTTTTAAGTTTCTAGTAGCCAAGATATGGTATATCCTAGCCTTTTATATGATGACTTATATTATCATAAGCAAAAAGATTGCTTTTAAAAAAGTTATCAAATGGCTCTTAGTAGGATTATTAGGAGCCGTCATATATGTATTTATACGGCACGCCTTGGTTAATTTTTCATTTGCGCAAATCCACTTTATTGTTGGCCCGTTTTTTAGAAACCACGTTACTTACGGAAGTTTGATTTGTATTCTTATACCTTTTTGTTGGTTTTATTGGAAAACAAGAAAATCTTGGTCTGGGTCGATCATTTGGTTTTTCATAGGAGGATTTCTAATTCTTGCCATGTATTTATCTTTTACCCGAGCTACTTATGTAGCTTTTCTTGGAGCTATTGCCGTTTACTTTATTATCCGCTTGCGTCTGACCAAATGGTTTATTTTATTAAGTATTATAGGTAGTAGTATTGTTGCATATAACCTTTTAGAGAATAATCGGTATTTAGATTTTGCCCCGGATTATAACAAAACGATCACTCACACTGAGTTCGAATCCTTGATTGATGCAACTGCCAAAGGAGAAGATATTTCTACCATGGAAAGGGTTTACCGGTGGATTGCCGGGATGAATATGATTAAAGAAAAATTCTTTGTAGGCTTTGGACCAGGTAATTTTTATTTTGCCTATAAACCTTATACAGAATCAGCCTTTAAAACGTACGTAAGTGATAACCCGGATAAATCCGGAATCCATAGCTATTATTTGATGATATTTGTGGAACAAGGAATTCTCGGCCTATTGATTTTTCTAAGTTTATGTATTTTGACCCTATTAGTTGGTGAAAAAGCTTACCACCGACTAACTGAAAAAGAAGACAAATGGATGACCATGGCAAGCCTCTTATGTTTGATTCAAATATTAATTATTCTGATTATTAATGATCTCATCGAATCAGATAAAGTAGGCCCGTTCTTATTTTTTAGTCTGGCTATTATAGTATTTCAAGATTTAAAAACTAGGCAATTAAATTAATATATTTAATAGAATGTTTCAGATGAGATAATCTAAATTGGAAATCAGGATCTACGAATCGATTCTTCAAATTTTTGCCAAGCAGTTACTAGGTCCACCTGCACCAGATCTTTAAAATGTTTTTCTCCCTTCTTCTGGATCATAATATACCACTTCTGTTGAGTGGGGCTTAATAGCTCAAAAGGACTTTCTCCGGATCCTAAAAAACTATTTATTTTACTTGCTTGATTTTCACTTAACGGTAGGTATCGATACAAACTATGGGTAAGATAATATTTAGGTTCACGATCATCTCTGAATTTTGAATTAGCTCTTTCCGGAGAGCAACTGTTTTGTTGAGCTACTTTGTCCAGTTGCTTTTTGGAAATTAAATCGGGGCAATAAGTCACCTTTACTACTTCCTTCCCATTGGCCCATCCAGCCCGTGTTTTCACAACCCCATTCAGCCTGCCAAACAGCTTTTCTCCAGACCAAAAACAGTACATGGAATAAGTGGTTTCCTCTGTCTGCATGCTTTCAGAAACCAGCTCATCTTCCAATAAATAAAGATATTCTGGGATAACTTTTTTCTGTTTTAGAAGTACAGCTTTAATGGCTTGTACTAACGCAATAGGGGTATAATTTCCATTAACTCTGGGCACTAGATCCTTTTCATCATGGGTTACTATTCTTACTACTGGATTGTTCCAAGACGGTTCATTATATCTTTTGAGCACTTTGGCATCATCTCCTCCTTTGTTATTATAAATAGCTACAGGAATAAATTGAGTTTGAATCAAGTCCACAATTAGTGGATGACTCAATACATGTCTACCATAATTTGAACAAGTTGAACATCCCGGAACCTCTTGAAATAGTATCAAGATAGGTATATTAAATTTTGCTGCCTTTTTAATTGACTCTTCATAATTCCGGTTCCATTTAACTTTACCCAATTCTATGGGTTGCTGCAAATCAGCACTTTTCATTGGATATAAAGCGAAGCAAAAGATAATTGTCCACACACAAACTCTCATGATCTTATAAAGTTTAATCCGAAACTAAGTTAGAAAAATGTACAACAACAGATAGTTTTTTTGCTATTATTACATTGAGTAGACACTATACAAAAATATAGATTTAGTGCAAGTAGTTGACACCTATTCAAAAGCTTATTCTTGGTTTGAGACGAAAGGCTGGACTCCATTTCCTTTTCAGGAACAGGCATGGGAAGCTTATGATCAGGGAAAAAATGGACTAATAAATGCGCCCACCGGTAGCGGAAAAACCTATTCATTATTTATTCCGATCCTGGCCGCATTTGATAAATTGGGAAAAAAACCTTCCGGGGGCCCGTTTGCGATATGGATTACCCCGATCAGAGCACTTGCTAAAGAAATATTTATAGCTTGTAATCGAGCTATTGCCGAGACAGGAAGTGAAATGGTGGTTGGTATTCGTACCGGAGATACTTCGGCCTCGATAAGGGCTAAAATGAAAAAGACCCCGCCTAATTTATTAATCACGACGCCTGAAAGTTTGCACATTTTACTGGCAAGTAAAAACTATCCGACTACTTATAAAAACCTCCAATGTATCGTCATCGATGAATGGCATGAATTATTGGGCACTAAACGCGGAGTGCAAGTAGAACTTGCCTTAAGTAGGCTTAAAGCGTTGGTTACTAATTTACGTATTTGGGGAATCTCTGCAACGATCGGAAATATTGAACAGGCCTTGGAGGTTTTATTGGGAACTTCGATTGATAAGCGTGACCATGTATTAATCAGGTCAAAGATTAAAAAGCAAATTTTAGTAGAGTCAATATTGGATCAAGAAGTAGAAACGTTGCCTTGGGGAGGTCACCTGGGAATTAAATTACTTGAAAGTGTTATCCCAGTCATAGATAAGAGTGAATCAGCCTTAATTTTTGCAAACACCCGATCACAATGTGAGATATGGTACCAACGAATCTTGGATGTGGCGCCCCACTTAGCCGGCCAGATGGCTATGCATCACAGTGCAATAAGCAGAGAACTTAGAGATTGGGTGGAAGAAAATCTACATGAGGGTAAATTAAAAGCAGTTGTATGTACTTCCAGTCTTGATCTCGGTGTAGACTTTAGACCGGTGGAGACTATCATCCAAATTGGGAGTCCAAAAGGAATCGCCCGGTTTATCCAAAGAGCTGGAAGAAGCGGACATCAACCTGGTGCGACCAGCACGATTTATTTTGTACCTACCCATGCGCTGGAGTTGATGGAAGTACCCGCTTTAAGAGAAGCTATAGAGCAATCCTACTTAGAACAACGTATCCCTCATATACGATCATTTGATGTGTTGGTTCAATACCTTATGACCCTAGCAGTGAGCGATGGTTTTATTCCTCGGCAGATTTTTGCTGAGATCATACAAACCCATTGTTTTCAAAGTATTACTCAAGATGAGTTTCAGTGGTGTCTACATTATATAACCAAAGGAGGATCATCGTTAGGTGCTTACAATGAATATCAGAAAGTAATCGTAGAGAATGGAGTGTATAAAATCGTAGATCGACGTATAGCTCAGCGACACCGGTTATCGATAGGGACAATCGTTGGAGAAAGTTCGATTCGGATAAAATACTTGAGCGGTAAATACATTGGAACCATGGAAGAATATTTTGTTTCTTCTCTTAAACCTGGAGATGTCTTTTGGTTTGCGGGGCGCTCGTTAGAATTTGTTAAGATCAAGAACATGGAAGCCTACGTCAGAAAATCAACCAAAAAGAATGGCCGGGTTCCAGCTTGGAACGGAAGTAAAATGGCTCTTTCAGGTATGTTATCAGAAATGCTCCGTTTAGAGATCAGTATGCGAGCAGAAGGCATTATTACTTGTGAAGAAACTGCCTATTTAGATCCACTGTTCGAATTGCAAATGGAAAGGTCTGCACTGCCTAAATCGTCAGAATTATTGATTGAATATTTTGAGACTCGGGATGGTTATCATTTAATGGTTTTTCCTTTTGAAGGGAGGAGTGTACATGAAGGAATGGCTGCTTTAATTGCTAGCCGCATTTCCAAATCCACACCAATTTCATGCTCTATAGCGATGAATGATTATGGATTTGAATTACTTAGTGATAAAAAAATTAATCTGTCCGTGGAACAAGTAAGGAAATGGTTTGATAAGAAAGACCTCATCTTGGATATTCAATCTACTTTGAATGCAGCCGAAATGGCCAAAAGACAATTTCGTCAGGTAGCCAGGATATCTGGACTGATTTTTCAGGGCTACCCCAACAAACCCAAAAAAGAAAGACATATCCAGTCGTCAGCCGGACTCCTTTTCGACGTATTTAAGCAATACGAACCAAACAATCTGTTGTATTTGCAAACATTTGAGGAGGTATTGAGTTTTCAATTAGAGGAAGCAAGGCTGCGCTCGGCTTTAGATCGAATTGCTGAACAAGATATTATCATTCATTATCCTGATAAAGTCACTCCTTTTTCATTTCCTTTGATGGTCGAACGATTGCGAGAAAAGTTTACCACCGAAAAACTAATGGACCGCATCCGGAAAATGCAAATTCAGTGGAAGCATTAATGACACATTACTTATCTTAAAAGAAGGATTTCGATTAAATGCGGGTTGATTTTGATAAATTCATTAGTTGTTGGTGACATTCGTGTCCTGTGACATAAACGCATATCCTAAAAGAATGATGTTACTAAATAGTAAGATCCTCGCCCTTGCCTTTTAAATTGTTTATGATAATTCGGATGAACGGAACAGGTTATGAGTATGTAAAAAGAATGACCAAACATTAAAAAAATATAAATAATTAATTTGTCTAATGCATAACCTGCCATGGATCACTATATTGCATTAAATATTGTCAGATCTTGGATAACAAACCAGAACATATAGAATTAAAAGGTGAAAAACTTATTTTGCACCCCTATAAATGTGTTTATTGGCCTAAAACCCATTCGCTATGGATCTCGGATCTTCACTTGGGCAAAACCAATCATTTTCAAAAAGCGGGTATACCTGTACCTGATAAATTATCCGATGAGAATTGGAACCGTTTATATCACGTTTTAGATATATACAATCCTGGCAAGGTATTTTTTATGGGCGATCTTTTTCATAGCTCAATCAATATTGAGTGGGATATCTTTGGTAGATATTTGAGACAATTTGATCAAATAGAGTATCATTTGATCATGGGCAATCATGATATCCTTCACTTAGACTCTTATTATCTTCATGGGATAAATATGCATCCAATTCACTTTAAATCGGAGCCTTTTCTGTTTACCCATCATCCGCTTACAAAAATACCAGACGGCTGGTACAATATCTGTGGACATGTTCACCCAGCCGTACGCCTTAAAGGCAATGCCAGGCAGGGTTTAAAATTGCCTTGCTTTTATTTCGGAGAAAATCAAGGCATATTACCTGCTTTTGGAGCTTTTACAGGAACTGCTGCCATTAAGCCTCAAAAAAAAGATCAAGTTTATTTAATTGTTGAAGATCAGATTGTACAAGTATCATGAATACATTTAAGTTATCAAGTGTGCTGGGATTAGTTTTGCTAGTACTAGCGGCATGCAATAATGAACAGCATTCGAAGCAAGTTTTAACCCATTGGCTGCAAGGTGCTTATCAGGCTGAATCCAATGCAGGATTAATAAAAGAACAGTGGAGTCATCCGAAACGAGATATTTGGATGGCTCAAAGAGAAATTATGAGTAGTGAACAAATAATCGAACAATCGAAAATAGAAATTAAAAACGTCGGCGAAAACCTTTCCTTGTTTATTACCTACCAACAAGAGGAACACATTATCCCATCAAAAATTGTGGATATGAGCACATTTGATTTTGCGATGAATAGAGAAGAAGTATCAAGTGGGCCCTATCGAATCAAGTTTGAAAAAATCAGTGACAACGAATTTAGAAGAGTACATTACGTAATTGAAAATGGTCGCAACTCCATTGAAACTTTTGATTTTAAAAAAATCAATTAATATAAAGTGCCAGGAGTACTTAGAGTACCTGGGAGTGCCTAAAGTAGGAGAGTAATATAATCACAGTAACATATTACATTTTTTCATTATATTTGTGAGTAATGGACTGGCACAGCACATCTCTAGGATTTAAAGCTTACCTCACTTTAGAGCGTTCGTTATCCAAAAATTCGATTGATGCTTATTTGTTAGATGTAGGGAAACTAGAAGAGTTCATCCAGTTGAAAGAATTGGAATTGGGTCCTACACAATTAACCTTTAGCCATGTCGAACAGTTTATTCATTATCTGAACGAGCTGGGTTTAGGAAAAAGATCTCAAGGAAGGATTCTCTCCGGAATCAAAGCTTTTTACAAATATTTATTAGTGGAGGACTTGATTGACGATGATCCAACTGAATTGTTGGAAGGACCGAAACTAGACCGAAAGATTCCAGATGTCTTGTCGGTAAATGATATAGAAAAAATATTTCAAGCTATTGATCTGAGTTCGGCTCACGGTACCAGGAACCGAGCTATGTTAGAGACGCTTTATGCATCAGGACTGCGAGTGAGTGAGTTGGTTAATTTGAGACTTTCAAACTTTTTCCCACAATTAGGTTTTCTGAAAGTGTTAGGTAAAAATAACAAGGAGCGGATTGTTCCCATTGGTAAAGATGCACTAAAACGCATACAGCATTATCTGGAAGGGTATAGGAACCACCAACAAGTTGCTCCAGGAAACGAAAATTATTTGTTTCTCAATCGCCGGGGGAAAAAATTGACCAGAGAAATGGTGTTTCATGTTGTCAAATCGGCCACTCAACTCGCTGGAATTAGTAAGCAGGTCAGTCCACATACTTTTCGACATTCATTTGCTACCCATTTGGTGGAGGGAGGTGCAGACCTGAGAGCGGTTCAGGATATGCTGGGCCACGAATCAATAACAACAACTGAAATCTATACACATTTGAATAAAGATTATTTACGGAGTACGCTGGAAAAATTTCATCCTCGATTCATAGTGAAATAAGAATTTATTAACTTAGATCAAAGATGTAATAGAAAGATAGTTCACCTTAAATGGCTGTCCTTAATCAGGACCCTTTCGAAAGGTCACTATCCAATGTGGAAAAATTGGTCTCCAAACGAGATCAATTTTTTTTTGGCAATCTTGTTGAAGCGGTCTGAATCTTGATTGAACCATTTTTGCCTATTTCGCCGACTAATTCAGATATACCGCTGGACCGACGGCTTCTTTACCGAAACGACGTCGAATCCGGTCAACCTGTTGGAGAAGTTGTACTTCTTCGACCGTGTCGTCGAAGAGGTTGATCTGGTAGTGTCCATGTACAAGCCCACTAAACTTGACTCCCACCAGTCGGATGAGTTGTCGTCGTTCATAGAGTGTGTCAAAGAGTTCTTTGACGTGCCGGAGTAGTATCTTATTGTTGGCTGTATAGGCAATAAGCCGTTGTTTATTATGCGTATTAAAGTCTGCATATCGAATTTTTACAGTTACACAACTAGTCAATTTATTGATGGTTCGCAGATCAAATGCTAATTCATCAACCATCTTAAACAACAGGTCTTTTGCTTTGAGCAGATCCAGCGTATCCTCAGTAAAAACGCGCTCCTTAGACATTGATTTTTGTTCGTTATAAGGAACTACCGGACGCGCATCGATTGCGTTGGCATACTGCCATAGTTTCCGGCCAAACTGGCCAAACTCTCTTTCCAACATTTGTATGGGGATGGCGCCTAGAATCCGGATGGTGCGCACGCCCATGAAGCTGAGGTGCTTGTAAGTATCTTTACCAATACCAGGTATTTTTCGGGTAGATAAGGGTGCTAAAAAATCTTTCTCGGTTCCTGCGGGTATATACTTGGTGCCATTAGGCTTGGCTTCGCCAGTGCCCACTTTTGATACGAGCTTATTGACGGAAAGCCCAAATGAAATTGGCAATCCACTCTCACCCATCAACCGCCGTCGCAATTCATTAGACCACTGTAAACACCCAAAGTATTTATCCATTCCGGTGAGGTCCAGGTAAAACTCATCAATGGATGCTTTCTCGAATACTGGAGCTTCTAGTTTAATCACCTCGGTAACCAATTTTGAATAATAACTATAGTTATCCATATCCCCTTTAATAACAATTGCCTGTGGACATAGCCGCCGTGCCATCTTCATGGGCATGGCAGGATGCACGCCAAAGTGTTGAGCTTCATAACTACACGATGCGAGCAAGCCGCTGGATCCGAGCCCCCCAATGAGGATCGGCTTGCCTATGAGCGCTTTGTTTTTGAGACATTCTACAGAAACAAAAAAAGCATCTAAATCTAAATGCAAGATGGCTTTATTAAACATATGACGATTTATTCGACTCTTAAAAGGCGATTTAATCGGCTAATGTAAAAATTAATTGTATATTTGTCAACTGTTTCAATCACGAATTAATCGGATTACTTGATTGCACTGATGATAGGATCTTTAAAAGATATTGATAAAACCAAGGGGATTATCGGAGCCGCTTTCTGGGTCTACTCGTTTTTGGGAAATGGATTTCAAAAAGTCATTTACCAACGATCCCTGGCTTAGATTAATGGTCTCTTGAGAAATAGAACAAGACATTGATTATAAGAACTCTGGAACACCTATTGGTACGAGCAGAACTGATCAGTGGAGCTGAAGGCTATTAAGATTTTATAGGCTGTGCATCCAGCTCAAGCATAAGCTATTTAAAAGCATATAAATTAGAAATTGGACTACTTATAAATTTGGGAAGCAAGCGCTTAAATTTTAAAAGATTAATTATGTCATAATGAATCGGTGAAATTCAAAAATCCGATTAATCTGCGATTCACACAAATGTAATTAAGCACTATGATAAAATATATGATACCATGATTACTATTAACTTAAAATACCTCCGACATAAATACAAGATCTCTCAGCAATTATTAGCCGAGGCTTTGGAAATACCCAGAACTACCTTAGGCGACTATGAACGCGGAAAAACCGAACCCAACATAGAAATGCTCATCAAGATGTCCGATCATTTTGAAATTCAGGTGGATGACTTGATCCGGTCTGATATTAGCCACAAAGATCTGGAGATTCTACGCAATAAAGACTTACGGGTTTTGGCGATCAGTGTAGACCAGCATAATAGAGAAAACATAGAATTGGTTGATTCTAAGGCTGAAGCTGGTTATTTGCACAGTTTT
>JAHEJC010000616.1 GCA_024639065.1 Lewinellaceae bacterium
GGTCACTGGCAAAATCCAATTAGGTGGAAGTAAAATATGTCTCCTCACAATATTACACTCCCCAACCCCCATCAGCCACAATAGCCTGCCCAATGATAAAATTGGATTCCGGAATCCATATGGAACATCTTTTTCCGCTATTTCTTCCAGTGTCCAATTCTGCAATTTGCACAATTACCAAACTTACTAAAAGCACTTAAATAATATTACAATTATTAAGCTCCTATAAAATTAAATATACATTTTTGGATGAGTCCATTATTCTATGTCCAAAGTTTATCTGCCTTGCCCTTCAAAGCCCAATTTTATAAATCAAAATATCACCCCTAAGGGTGAGAATCAGCACCATGCCTTCTACTATTTTTGAAGATGAGAAATAATGAAAAAATCCATGAAATCTTTTAGAACAAACATTCACCTAGCGCTTTCATTCTTCATCATGCTCACTTCTTCTCTCAACGCCGCAGTTGTTTCATGGGACGGGGGTGAGGGCACCAACAATTGGTCAGATGCGAAAAACTGGAGCAATGATCTCCTTCCCACTTTTGTCGATGATGTTACTATTGGTATCGGAGTAACGGTAGATTTGAATATTTCGGCGTCTATTCTTTCTCTAACTCTTTCCTCAAACAGCACATTAACAATTGAAACCGGATCTACGCTTACTATAGATGGAGTCGGAATACAAGCTGTCCATCTTAATGAAGGTGTTCTAAATGTGGATGGCATGTTAAATATACCAAGCTATTCAGGTAATGGTATGGTGATAGAGAATTCTTCGAAGATAGTGAATAAGGGTTCGATTCAGATTCAAAATATTTTGGGCGGATTCGGCATTAAAAATCTGGGTACCTGGTCAAATTTTTCCTCACTTTCCCTAGGAAATATAGACGCCAGAAGCCTTATCAATGAAGGCACTTTCAGTAATGAAGATACTATACGTATTGCTTTAAGTAATAATATGGAGTCTGATGGCATTTACAATATCGGTGACTTCATCAACTCCTCGCTGGCACATATTTCCATCAAAGACCTTCAAGGGACCAATTCCGAAGGAATTGAAAACCGAGGAACGTTTGATCAACTCGGAAGTATACTTTTAGAAGATTTGGAATACGTCGGGTTGGCTTGTCGAGGTATGAGTCAATTCAATAATTTTGGTATAATTACTGTTTTGCGAAGTACTCGATTTGGAATCGAAGTAGCCGCTGGCACATTAACTAATAAACCTTCTGGAAGTATAGACATTGCTGAAATTGAGGAAGATCCTTTTCAGGTGGCCAAGGGTGTAGCTAGCGGTTTTAGTGGAAATTTCATCAATCAGGGGATGCTGTACATTTCAGATATTTCAGGATTAAGCTCCGATGGCATATCTGGCGGTTTTGTGAATGAAGGAATGATCAAAATCAGCAATATATTTTTCAGAGGAATCGATGTTACCCTGAATCCTGTCAAAAACAGTGGGTCCATTGAAATTTGCAACAACAGCTCGTTATCCACCGATGCTCATGGCATAAGTTCCATAGATTCTTTGATCAATGAAAGCACAGGGGTGATCAAGATTTCCGACCAAACGTTTTTACATTTAGATGGTATAATTAATCAGGGGATTCTGATTAATAAAGGTCAAATAATATGCGATAGTCTTGATCAACCTATACTGAATGAGGATACCCTGACATTACTGCATAATACAGGGAGCATCAAAATCTTAAGGTCGCGTGTGGGGGTAACCAATTCGGACCGGGCAGTAATTCTCAACGAGGGTAGTTTTGATGTTATTGAAGTATTTCACGACCCTACCAGTGCATTGCTGAACGTAGATACAGCTATTTTTCATAACCTTGCATCTGGGCAAGTAAGATTGGACAGTGTTTATGGTCCTATTTCCAATGGATTTGTAAATATTGTGAATGCCAAGTTAATTAATGACGGTGTTCTGATCGCTAAACATATTACCAGTACTGGATTAGCCAATGTCCTGAACAGTGAGGTTGTATTGAATAC
>JAHEJC010000348.1 GCA_024639065.1 Lewinellaceae bacterium
TTGTATTTTGTAAACCCTTTAAATACAACAGCCAACAATACATTACATAGAATACATAGCAGCAAAATCCCCATCGTCCGTAAAGTTAGTAAATCCAGCGTATTAGCGTATTAGCGTATTGGCGTATTGGCGTATTGGCGTATTAGCGTATTGGCGTATTAGCGTATTAGCGTATTGGCGTATTGGGGTATTGGGGTATTAGCGTATTAGCGTATTAGCGTATTGGGGTATTGGGGTATTGGGGTATTGGCGTATTGGGGTATTGGGGTATTGGCGTATTGGCATCATATTAGAGGGTGTTGGGTGCTTAAACGTTTTTATCATATTTTTCTCTTATTAGTATTTTATATCAAATACAAGTAAGATATTTGCAGGTCAAATTATTTAGCACAATATGCCAAAGATTTCAAACAGAGGGGAGAACATACCTTTTTCTCCATTCAGAAAACTGATGCCATATGCACAAGCTGCGAAGGCAAAGGGCAAAAAAGTATATCATTTAAATATTGGTCAACCCGATATTGCTACCCCCCCTTGGGCGGTTCAGAAGCTTAAAGAAACAGCCATTGATGTACTCGCCTACAGTCCTGGTGCCGGTTGGGCACCCCTGCGCAAAGCGGTTGCTGACTATAATCAAGCCAGAGGGATTGCTATCACCGAAGAAGAAGTCTTGGTTACTTCCGGAGCTTCCGAAGGGCTGTACTTTCTTTTTATTGCTTGTTTGGAAGCGGGTGATAATATCATTGTGCCTGAACCATTCTATGCAAACTATAATGGATTCGCTCATATGGCGGATATTGAGCTCAAAAGTATTACCAGCCATATAGAGGATGAATTTGCACTACCAGACATCGACAAATTTGAAGCACTTATAGATAATAGGACAAGAGCCATCTTAATTACGAATCCCAACAACCCAACCGGCTGTGTCTACTCAAAAGCAACCCTGGAAGCCTTGGGACGATTAGTGAAAAAGCACGATTTGTTTTTGTTTTCCGATGAAGTTTACCAGGATTTCTGCTACACAGATGAACCGTTTTTCTCAGCATTAAGCTTACAAGGTGTCCAGGAGCATGTGGTCGTCTTGGACTCTGTCTCTAAAAAATACAGTGCATGTGGTGCGCGCATCGGTTACATATTTACCAAAAACGAACAGGTATTCCATTCGGTTGAACGATGTTCAAAATTAAGACTAAGTCCACCCGCGCTAAGCGAGTTTTTAGCTATATATATGCTTGAAAATGATCAGGAATATATGGCTTCAAGCAAAGCTGCGTACGATAGTAGACGGCGTACCGTCTTTAATCGCCTCAAAAATATGCCAGGCGTAACCTGTTATTTGCCGAAAGGGTCCTTCTATTGTTTTGCCAAATTTCCGGTCCAAGATGCCGAGCACTTTTGCCGCTGGCTACTGGAATCATTTGAGCACAACGGTGAAACCGTGATGTTATCACCTGGACAGGGATTTTATGCAACGCCAGGATTGGGTATTGATGAAGTCCGGATCGCTTTTGTGCTTAACGAGAATAAGTTGAACCATGCAATGGATTGCCTGGAATTAGGCCTAGCCAAATATACTGAGGTAGAAGCAAACTTGGTATCTCAATTGACTTAGTAATCTCAACTAAAATAGCTGCAGATAGTTGGGTATTCATAGTTAATTGGCAATCGATTGGATCAAAATAATCATAAGAGCTTCCTGAGCTTTTAGGATTTAATATATTTACAATGCTTAATCACTTTTATATCAATCGACAATGTCAAGTGTTCATATTGAAGCTCAACCCGGTGAAATAGCCGAAACGGTTTTATTACCAGGTGACCCTTTACGAGCCAAGTATGTTGCAGAAAACATGCTTGACGAGGCGGTGTGTTACAACCGGGTAAGAAATATGTTGGGTTACACCGGGTTTTATCAAGGAAAACAAGTTTCTATCCAGGGAGCTGGCATGGGTATGGGAAGCACCAGTATATATGTACATGAATTAATCAACACTTATCAGGTAAAAAATCTAATTCGGGTGGGGACTTGCGGTGCCATTAAAGAGGACCTGGCGATCGGTGAAATTATACTGGCCATGAGCGCCTCCGGCGATTCTGGAGCGAATAGCTCTTATTTTGAAGGGATGCATTATGCAGCTACTGCCGATTTTGGACTTTTGCTAAAAGCCTATCAAATAGCAGCCAAATTAAAAATACCTACTCATCAAGGCAGCGTCTTTAGCACAGATACTTTTTACGATGACAATCCTACTCGCTGGGATAAATGGGAAAACCATGGCATCCTGGGCATTGAGATGGAGTCACAGATACTATTCACGCTCGCTCATAAATTTAAAGTAAAAGCGCTTTCAATCCTTACCGTAAGCGACAATCTCATAACCGGTCAATTTTCGGATCATGCAGAGCGCGAACAATCTTATATTGATATGATGAAGATTGCTTTGGAATTGGCCTAAGATTAGCAATTCCTTAGCGAGAATTATTAAAATTTAAATAATGATTATATTGAAATTCTAATCCAGATTGCAAAAATAAAGTACACATGAAACAATTCGTTTTACTCTTTTTAGTCTTCACAATTAATGTACAATTAGTCATAGCTCAGCAAGAACAAGCCAAACAAGCCAGCAAAGAAATACCGCCAGCTGAAATCTCAACAACCAAACAAAGTGTCACCATAAATGGTAAGACCATCAATCTTACTGCTCAGTCCGGCACGATGCGACTCAGGGATGAAAACAACAAGCCTATTGCTAATTTTGGTTTTACCAGTTATATTAAAGAGGGCTCCTCAACTAAAAGGCCGATTTTATTTGCTTATAATGGCGGACCTGGCTCGTCATCTTTTTGGTTGCACATGGGCGTATTGGGGCCTAAAAGAATACCAGTCAATGATACTGGTTTTACACCTGCTGCACCTTATTCATTGGTTAATAATGAATACTCTTTGTTGGATATCGCTGACCTGGTTATGATCGATCCTGTAGGTACCGGTTTGAGTATACCCGTCGGTGATGCTGCATTCGAAGATTTTTGGGGCGTGGATCAGGATATTCGCAGTATCAGTTTGTTTATTACCCAATATTTGATTGAACATGATCGAATGAACTCTCCAAAATTTTTATTAGGAGAAAGCTATGGTACTTTTAGAAATGCAGGAGTAATGGACAAGTTATTATCCCAGGGAATTGCATTAAATGGGATTATCATGGTGTCGGCTGTTTTCGATGTGAGATCCTTAATGTTTCCAGTGGGCGAAGATATTCCTTATATCTACCATTTTCCCACCTATGCAGCCACCGCTTGGTATCATAACAAAATCAATAACCAACCTGAAAGTTTAGAAACATTTTTGAGCGAGGTAAGATCCTTTACTGAAGATGAATATGCGCCTGCCCTTTTTCAAGGAGACCAACTAGATGAAGAAGCCAAACTGCAAGTGGCTGAAAAACTCGAACAATATACAGCAGTAGATGCCGACCGTTGGATAAAGGCTGATTTACGATTTAAGGCTAGCGAGTTTTTTCAGGAATTGATGCGCGATGAAGGCAAAACTATAGGTAGACTCGATTCCAGATTTACTGGAATCAATCAAGATCCCATCAGTCAAAATGCTAATCATGATCCGCAGAGCTATGCTATTTCACCAGCATACATTCAGGGATTTTTGCAGTACTTACATAAAGACCTGGGTGTAAGCAAAGATCTAGTCTACTCGGTAACCGCTGGTCGCCGGGAAGGATTTAAATGGGACTGGAAGCATAAAGGCAACGAGGGATGGGGCTCACATATATCGATTAATACCGGACCGGATATGGCCAGGGCAATGTCCCGCGATCCAAACATGAAAGTTCTTATACTCAATGGTTATTATGATATAGCCACGGTTTTCTATGGGGTGGAGCATTCTATAAATCATCTGGGTCTCGCCCCGGATATAAAGGACAACATCATTATGAAGTATTACGAAGCTGGTCACATGATGTATACCCATATGCCATCCCTTAAAAAATTTAAAAAGGATGTAAGTGAATTTATAACCGAGACTTGTGGCCCGGTAACCAGACCATGATTTTAAAATGACTTCATTTTATTCTTTTTTGAGTAGTGGCTAACGAAAAGAACCTATGGTAATGGACGATAACTTCATTCTCACAATTGATCTTGGGACTTCAGGACCTAAAGTTGTGTTATTTGATCGTACCATGGACATTGTAGGTAGTGCTTTTGCTCCTTGCACAATGAAGGTAGCCGACGGAGGTCTTGCAACACAGGATCCTGCTGAATGGTGGCTAGCTATTAACCATAGTATTCAGGAAGTCTTACAAGAAACGAAAGTAAATGCTCAACAAATAGCAGCAATTAGTTGCACTGCTCAGTGGTCTGGAACCGTAGCCGTCGATGAGTCTGGTAATCATTTAAGTGATGCCATTATCTGGATGGATTCCAGAGGCGCGTCCCAGATCAATAAAATTATTACCGGATTCCCCAAAGTGGAAGGTTATGCTATTAGTAAATTAATACAATGGATTAAAAAAACTGGAGGTGCTCCGGTAAAATCCGGTAAAGATTCTTTAGCGCATATCCTATATCTTATGGAAAAGGAAAAGAATCTATACAATAAAACCTTCAAGTTTTTAGAACCCAAAGACTTTATAAATTTAAAACTAACCGGCAAGTTTATATCTACCGCCGAGACGATGACCTTGCATTGGATCACTGACAATCGAGACCCAAACCAAATAACTTATGACAAAAGCTTAATCAAATTAGCTGGTTTGGATATTTCAAAATTGCCCAGTTTTGTCGATTCAACTTCCATTATTGGGACATTGAAAGATGATTTAGCTCATAAGTGGGGGCTGAATCCAAATACAAAAGTCATGGGGGGAACGCCCGATGTACATTCCGCGGCTATTGGTTCAGGAGCAGTAAAGGATTTTGAAGGTCATCTTTATATTGGAACTTCTTCATGGCTAAGCTGTCATGTACCTTTTAAAAAGACCGATCTTCAACATAATATGGCCAGCTTACCATCAGGTATTCCAGGTCGATATTTCATTGTTAATGAACAAGAAACATCCGGTGAATGCATCGATTTTTTTAGATCAAACATCCTATCGAACCAAGGAAATGTGCAAACAGAAAATTCCGACAAACAATTTTATCAAAATTTTGATCGGTTGGCTGGTACCGTTCCAGCCGGTTCTGAAGGATTGTTATTCTTTCCTTGGCTTTTTGGTGAACGTTCGCCTATAGACGACCATTTAATAAGAGCAGGATTATTAAACCTGTCATTGCATCATACCCAAGCACATGTTTTTAGAGCTATTTTAGAAGGTGTGGCTTATAATACAAAGTGGTTATTGAAATACGTGGAGCAATTAATAAATAAAAAATTAGAATATATTCACTTTATTGGTGGAGGAGCCCGGTCTGATCTGTGGTCACAAATACTAGCAGATGTATTGGACAGACCTATTAAACAATTAGAACATCCCATGATGGCCAACGCTAGAGGAGCGGCTTACCTTGCCGCTGTAGCATTGAGGTGGACCACTTTTGATCAGATTAGTGAGAAAATAAAAATTCGCAAAGTCTATCAACCGGATAACTCCTTTCAATCTTTGCATGAAAACAGGTTTAAGTTATTCATTCGTTTTTATAAAAAAAATAAGCGCCTTTTTAAAGAGATGAATCATAATTGATCCAATGAATAAACTCTATCCTCATATAATGACTCCCAGTTTTGAAATTTATTTACCTGAAAAAGTCAACAACAAAGAAATCGAAAGTTCAGACCTATGGATTTAGTAAAGCTTATCAGTACCAAAATGGGCTGGTTAAACCCTAAAGTGGCAAATTATATAGAATCCAAACTGAAGAAAATACCTTTGGTGAAAAACAAAATGGATGTGGAGTATGATAAACTCCTTCAAGATATTGCCCACTCTTTAAAACCCTACGACACTGAATTTGAATCATTCAAAAAAATACCCAAAGACGGAATATCCAAAGCGCAAATTTTGGAATGGATGGAGACTTTCAACAAACGTGAATCTGATCGTTGGACAGATGGTTTTGTTTCCGGAGCCGTATATCATGGAGATCAAGAACATATAGATTTTTTAAATAAGGTGTATGCATTGCAATCGCAAAGTAATCCACTGCATGCTGATTTATGGCCAAGCACAACAAAAATTGAAGGGGAAATAGTGACCATGACGGCCCATTTATTGGGAAAAGGAAAGACAGGAGCTGCCGATGAAATTTGTGGTACCGTAAACTCAGGCGGTACTGAAAGCATTTTATTAGCTATGAAAACCTACCGCGATTTTTACCGGCATGAAAAAGGCATCAAAAATCCTGAAATGATTTTACCAATTTCAGCACATGCGGCATTTGATAAAGCTGCTCAGTATTTCAACATCAAGCCAGTGAAAATACCTTTGAGAGCTGACTATAAAGTGGATGTAAATAAAGTGGCTGGTGCCATAAATAAGAACACTATAGTTATAGTGGGGTCTGCCCCTTGTTTTCCCTATGGCGTCATTGATCCTATTGAGGAACTATCAGCATTGGCATTGGAACATAAAATTGGATTCCATACCGACGCCTGCCTGGGTGGTTTTATCTTGCCTTTTGCTGAAAAGTTGGGTTATGATATTCCATTATTTGATTTTCGCCTTCCAGGAGTAAGTAGCATTTCTGCAGACACGCATAAATATGGATATGCAGCAAAGGGCACGTCAGTAGTACTTTATCGCCAAAAAGAAATGCGACATTTCCAATATTTCACCATCACCGACTGGCCAGGCGGTTTATATTTTTCGCCAACGTTGGCGGGTAGTAGACCCGGTGCATTGAGTGCGGCTTGTTGGGCTAGTATGTTATCAATTGGTGAAAAAGGCTATTTGGATGCAACAAAAAAGATTTTTGAAACAGCCGAAACTCTGAAGAAATCTATTCGCCAAATACCCGAACTAAAAATATTAGGCGAATCATTTTATGTTATTGCCATAACTTCTGATCAATTGAATATTTACCAAGTACTTGATCAAATGACCGCAAAAGGATGGAATTTGAATGGATTGCATCACCCACCATGTTTCCATTTTGCCATCACTCTTAGACAAACACTTCCCAATCTCACAGACCTTTTTATTAAGGATCTCAAAGCAGCTGTGCAATTTTCCAAAGAAAATAAACTATCAGAAGAAGGGATGGCCCCTATATATGGAATGGCCGG
>JAHEJC010000349.1 GCA_024639065.1 Lewinellaceae bacterium
TGATCCCGAATATAATATGGGATATGCGTATGTTATGAATAAAATGGATTTTTATGGGATGAATGATCCGAGAGAGACAGCCCTTAGAAAAGCAATGTACAGGAGCGTATGGCGATTTGAATACAAAGCTACCTCTGTAAAGAAGGCTAAAATAAGAAAGACCAAAAGAAAGGAAAAGGTCCAATTGTAAACCCCCTGTTTTCATGAGTCAATACTATCTTTTTGATTTTTGCTGTATTGACTTCTTGCATGTAGGCACGAAATGGTTTCAGAAAGAGACAACTGTTTTCTGGGAATGGATTTGCTTTTTATCTCATTTGGGTATTTGCTCATCGTATAATACTAGGTAAAAAAATTAGTGGTCTATGAAAGCACTGGTTGATTCCATAAGCATTAATGCATCCCCTTCGGAAATTTTTGCAACATTTAAACAGGTGTTTTCATCTTCAGCGGAATATAAGAAATGGCATAAAGACCATGTTTCAATAGAATGGATTAATGGGATTCCTTTTGAACAAGGGACCACTCTTGTTGCAGAGGAGTATCTTCATGGCAAGCTCCATCGATTAAAAATGCAAATAACCAAAATTTTAGATAATCAAACTATGGAGTATAAATTTTTATTCCCGATTTCCCTTATTTGTCCTAAAGGATCCTTTGAAATAATTTCTAAAAATGGTACAAGTCAATTTGTAGCCAAACTATATTTTAGATTCTCTAAATTATTTCAAAAATTTGGATTACGATATATTCACGCGGTTAGCGAACATATGAAAGAAGAAGGAGTACGGCTGAAAAAATTAGTGGAATCTAATAACAAATCCAAAGGAACAATTAGTGTATTATGAAAAAATTGTACCTTATTTTTGGAATCATTCAATGTTTTGTGGCTATAGAAGTAGTACCAGCAGGTTTATCCATGATCTTCAATCCCGGTGGGTCTGGTGTAAAAATTTCGATGGAAGTCTTACCTGGATATCCATTTACTAGTTTCTTAATTCCAGGATTCTTTTTGTATTTCGTTCATGGTCTGTTCAATATTGTTGGTGCAGTTTTTTCTTTGAGAAGGCATAGACTTGCTGGCATGCTCGGACTGTTGCTAGGAGCCCTTTTACTGATGTGGATAATTATCCAAGTTTTTTTACCGGGACAATACATTTTCTCCACCACTATTTTTTGTTGTTGTGATAATTGAGATAACCGCTAGTTCAAAATTAATGAGAAAACAAAAAGTGCAATGAGATTTTAATAATTTGACTTTTATGCTAAAGGTTAGTAAGTCATCAGTCCAAATAAAGAATCAATACAGAGCTTACCTCTTTCTAGTTGTTATTGTTGTGGGGATGACCTTAATATTAAGTAGGGCTGCTGACTCTTATTTTAATAGATTTTTGGATGAGATGAATCCTTTAGCCGTTTTGATTCTAAGTGGATTTTTAGGTTTCTTATTTTTATCTTTTCTATTATCGCAGGGATTCTCGATTTATAAACCTGCCAATTTCATAAAGGCTTTCCGATATGCTGGGTGGGTGATCATATTTCCGTTGGTAGCAATTTTAGTTGATTGTATAATATTCTTTCCCAAGGATACGAATATCCTTTTTCCGACATCACTATTATTCTATCCGGTGATGGCTTTCTTGGTTGAAATCATATTTCACATCATGCCTTTCGTAATTTTGTACTATTTTTTCACCACCTTATTCAAAACAGTCTCTAAGCACAAAATCATCTGGATATGTATCTTAGTTATTGCTATTTTAGAACCCACTTTTCAGGTACTATTTATGAAAACGGACCCAATATGGGCAAAAATCCTTGTTTGGCTCAATCTGTTTTTATTTAATGCAACTCAACTTGTGGTTTTTAAAAAATTCGATTTTGTTTCCATGTATGCATTGCGGATATTCTATTATCTGATTTGGCATATAATCTGGGGTTACTTTCGATTGGAATTATTTTTTTAGCCAGATATAAATATTCATAGACTAATAGATAACCTTTGTCAAACTCTGTTTAGCTCAAATTCTTTTTTGAAGTTATTGACCTTTCGTTTAGCAATTAAATTTTTGAAATAATTGATTCTGCCGTCATAGGGATATTTATCTATTTCCTGATAATATTGATGATCCGCTTTAAATTGCTCAGGATAAACTTCGGAGACATATTTAAACATATTAAACATCACCAGATTCATTATGGTGGGCGGTGTTTGTCTTCCTTCCATAGCTTTAGACACAAAGGACTCAAAGGTCTGGAGTGTTTTTTTATTATTCATTAATTTTTCTTTTATGGAATTCGTTGAAGCCTGCAACTCCAAAGTTGAAACCACATTAAACCCGAAAGAAGAAAAGACATCCTGCATATATTGGTTAGCATGCTTTGCTCCAAACGCTTTACAGACTGATAACACCATAGCAAATTTATCATGGAATTTGGGCCGATGTCCATTGAAAGCCAATCGCTCGATCATTTTTTTCATTAATGCGCTGAGCTGATTCACGTAAACTGGTGATGCAAAAATTACCGCATCGGCTGCATATATTTTTTTGATAATCATATCTCGATCATCTTTTAATGGGCAAGTTTCCTCGCCATTAAAAATACAGCTATAACACCCTCTACACATATCTAAATGAAGATCTCCTATCATTAATATGTTAACATTATGTTCAGCATAACTTTGTTTAATGAGATTGAGGACTGCGTAACAGTTGCCTTTTCTAGGGCTTCCACAGATGGCTAATATGTTCATATTTATTTCTAATTAATTTATTAATACGGATGATGATATTTTTTTAAAACTACCTTTGAAGGTTTCTTGAGGGGTACAATACCTTGATAAAAAGCTTCTCTTACAATTCCAGCTATACTATTCACATTGAGCTTCCACATAATGTGTTTTTTGTGGCTTTTTACAGTCTCATAGGCTATGTTCAAGGTTGAAGCGATTTCTCGGGTAGAATATTCTTCGATAATTAGTTTAACGATTTGTTTTTCTCTGGGTGATAGACTATTGTGCTTTTTAGCAAGTGATAGGGTTCTCATATACAATCATTGGGTAAAATAAATTTTGCGCGTCCAAAATTTAGATATCACAATGTAAACTAAAAATCTGTTAAAAAAAGATGATATTGGTCATGGTTAAATATAATTAAAATCAATTATTTGTAACCATCCAGTTCTTCTTTTTTGAAGTTGGAAATAGCGATATTGGAGCCTTACTCATAAAACCTCTTCCTTCTCAAGCTCTCGCTCAATCATCTTCTGTGGGACTTTTGATTCACCGGGAAATACATGCACCCGTAGTCCATGCATCAATACTGCAATACCCCATCCCATGATGGGCCACTTGACCCAGAAGTATTCACTGGCAGTAACCGTATTTATTATAAATAACATTAGGATTACGGTTACATAGACGATTAAGTGGATGTAAAATCCAAACTTAGCGCTGGCTCTTATTTCGGCCCTTTCATAAGCAGTTAAATCTTTCATGGTGTAAAGGCTTAAATTTTAATAATTAGTTCACAATAAAATCTGATTTTTAATAGGTCTCTAAAGGTGTTTCCTGCGGACTATGATCAAGGTGATTTTCACTATGGTGATGAACATTTTGCCTAATGGTAAAAATGATACTACCAAAAGCAATCATCACGATCATAGCATTGATAAAGGTGCCTGCAAATGGAATAAACGCAATTAGTTTTAAGAGGAAATACACACCGATCGAAGCAAAAATGATCTCCCATTTGTTCCAGGTTTGATGGAGGTAGTCTTCCAAAAAATAAATGCTTAGTACTGAAGTCACTGTATGTGCCAAGGCAATAGTGATTCCAAAAATTACGGTTATAAGTAACCCAATGGGTATTCCGATCACCGTGATAAACGCCAATGCAATTATAAAAGGGACTGCAAAAAAGTACAGAAACCCTACGGCAAGATTATTAATAATCCTTCCTTTTATATTTTCACTAGTCTCCGTAAAAAACCGATGAAATAATGATACAGCTATTAAGATGAGTAAGGTTGTAGATAAGACTTTAAATATTAATAAATAAATCCTTGCGCCTTTATAATTGCTGGGAGATGCTATGTTGAACTTAGGTTTCAAGGTGGGATCAAATTCTGCCGTGGATCCATCCAGCAGTGTTGGTCCAAAATCAATTTCACCATCTTTTTGATAATATTTAACTGGTCCGGTAAATTGAGCACTCGGACCTAGCTCTAGATATTTTACAGCCATGGTAGCGTTGGAGTTAAAACTGCCGAGAGCGTTGAATTTTGAGCTATTAACTTCGAGCGGTCCCTCAGCCACTCCGGAAAAACTTATTTCACCACCATTCAAATTACTTTTACCTTTGACCACTCCTTTAAAGTTTACGGTTCCGCCAGCAACTAGTAAATCACCGAAAACGACCACCTCCTCGTGGATAATAGCGTCACCACCTGCGATGACCAAATCGCCATAAATATGATTATAGATTTTAATTTTTCCTCCAAAAACCCGTACATCACCGCCCACCACTCCTGATATAGTGAGATCACCTCCTGCTAGTAGGAGGTCTTGGTCGACACTATCCAAAATCAAGATAGTCCTACCCGCACCAATTACATCCCGAGTTAGCTTCGTTTTGATAGTTATATGATCACCAGCTAGATATAAATTTTCTTCCGTGGATTGATCGATTATTATTTGATCACCCAATTTGATTTTAGAAGCATGGGTTGATTGAATGTTGAATATCAAGAACAGTATCAGTGTCAAGAATTGGAACCAGGTTTTCATGGTTTAAGGTTTTAGGTGTTCTAGTAATATCAATTGCTATTTATAAAATAATCCAATAGAAATAAATGACGATCGTCAATAATGAACTTGATTTAAACCAGGAATTGGATCAGATTTTTTCAAAATGGAGAACCTTTCAATTATCCATCGTGATTTATATTTTATTCATATTCCAAAATCACTTTATATAATGACTTTGCTCATCGATTTTTTTAGTGATGTTTACTAGATTGACCCAAATTGATGCCTATCAATGAGTACTTCAGTTATACATCCCAGAAATCATCTTACTTTCAAGCAGATAGCGGAAGGAGTGGAGGGGATTGTAATTATACTTGCCGGTTATTTGACCATTTTTTTGAAAACATTTAGAAGCCATTGGGGACTAAGTAGAGATACAGCAGGAAGAAGTTTTCCCGGGGACGAAATTATTCCGGAGCCCAAAGCTCAATTTACGCATGGTGTTGAAATTGATGCACCCACATCATGCATCTGGCCTTGGATAGCTCAGATAGGCCAAGGACGTGGAGGCTTTTATAGTTATGAACTCCTGGAAAACCTGAGTGGACTGGGTATCTATAATGCGGATGAAATCTTACCTGAATTTCAATACCCCAAGTTGGGTGATAAGATCCCTTTTAGTGATAAGGACGCTTATCCTTTGATTGTTTGTAAACCGGGAAGTGCTATGGCTATTGAAACTTGTATTGACCTGGACACCAATCAATTATATGATCCCACGATCGGTACGCCCCAAAACTTTTTGCATCTAACCTGGCTTTGGTATATTGAACCTCTGGATAAAAATCGATCTCGTTTCATCTCTAGAAACCGTGCAGTTACAAGTTCTACCCTAAAAAACAGGTTGTTATTTGGATTCTTGATGGAACCAATCATTTTTGCAATGGATCGCAAAATGTGTTTAGGCATAAAAAAACGGGCGGAACGAACATTTAACAAATCAACTGAACCAATATGAAAAGAGGTATACTTAATTAAAACTAGTTAAAGATGTACCATATACTAATTATTGGCCAAGGGAATATTGGATCTTTTATTGGGGCTTCTTTTCAATCCAGTGGCTGGAATGTAATGCATTATGTTCGCCACCCGAAAAAAGCTAAAGATCAAATCAAATGCCGGTTTAATGATAGACGAAAAACCCATACCATCAAGAAAGGTTCCATCTACGAGTATACTCGCATTGATGATTTGTATCAGGTGAAGGATTTTGATTACATCATTGTTCCGGTGGCTCATTATCAATGGAAAAATGTCATCCAGGAATTAAATCCATATTTAAATTATCACCAAACGTTGGTTTTAGTTGGTAATATGTGGGATGACTTTGATTGGTTGGAAGATAACACGGAGTGCCCTTATATTTTTGCTTTTCCCAATTTCGGGGGATCAATAGTGAAAAATGAATTAAGAGGTTGGCTTACACCCAATTTCACCACGGGATTCACCAATCTTTTGTATCGAAATCGATTGGTGAAATTTAATCGACTTCTTAAGGTTATTGGCTATGAACCAAAAGTGGAGAAAGATATCCGTGGATGGTTGATGACGCATTTCGCTTGGGTAGCTGGCATGTATACCGAAGCGGCTAAACAAGGCAGTTTTCAAAGAATGACCAACCGATTTTCAAGTTTGAAACATGCTTACCAAGTTACAAAGGATTATATGAAGATTGCCAAAAGTCAAGGGGTAGATTTTTCCAAATTTGAAGAAGGCAAAAAGTCGAACCAATCTCATTGGAGGAACGCTTTAAGAATGTATTTACTATTTCTGGCACCTGGCTTGGCAAAAAGTTTAGATGTAACCAAAGACTTAAATGATTGGCGCTCATACGGGGATAAGATTTTGGAGACAAAAAAGAAAATTGCAGTAGAAGTGGTGAAATCGAGTCTTGATTCGGCCAAATCTTATATACCTCATGGAGAAGAATTCTATAAACCCCAAACACGCGTTTTATTAAACGATTGACTACTGAAGCCATCAACCTCAGAATGATGAATTCTCACAAGTTTAATTTTTGTAGAACGTGAACGATTAATTGTGCCATTGGAGAATTAATGGGCATGGGTGCTGCAGGAGCCATCGCCTGGCTGGTAATTACCCAATTTGGTGAACCACCACATTTCTGGATTTAGGTGAATAGCTACTATTCATGATGTTTTGCTGGTTTTATTGAAGGTACATTATGGGTGATTACATTAGGCAAATTGGGATTCGATATCTGATCATTCCGATCATGTGTCATGGTCGGTGTGGCGTTGGGAAATAAGCCAAACGACTAATACCCAATTCGATTAACAAGGAAGAAAATAGAATTGGTCGAAAATTAGCTTAGGTTGGACATTATTTATTTTATAAATTTCAGGAAAGAAGTAACTAGTAATAATAAAATTATTTGTGATGAAAAAATGGTATAATGCTTCGTTGGGTG
>JAHEJC010000040.1 GCA_024639065.1 Lewinellaceae bacterium
ATACTCCAATCCCCTTTCCCCTTTAAATGATAAGCGAACCATCTGGCTTGAATTTCCTTTCTGAAATATTCGCCAGTTTTATTCTCAAAACGAATAGCACCTAGTTGATCGCCATCATCTCTGGACCATCCACCATGCCGCCAGGGACCCACTACCAAAAAATTTTGATCATTAACATCGAATGACTCCAGCTTTTCATAAATCTTTAACGGTCCATAAAAGTCTTCTGCATCCCACCATCCGGCTACATTCAAAACTGGAACAGGGACGTTGTAAAGGTTGTGATCGACATTGAGCTTCTTCCAATAAGCATCATAATTAGGATGTTGCATGAAGTTATTCCAGCTGGGTAATTCATCTTTAAAATATTCTTTGTTAGCATTACTCAATGCGCCCAATTCCAAAAAAAATTCATAAGTATCGTATTGATCATATTTAAAGGGAGCATTGGTTTTGGCACTTTCCATTAATGCGGCATAGCCAAAGGCAGGACTCAATCTTAAGGCCCCATTGTGTAAAAAATCATCGCCTAAGTACATATCAGCCGGTGAAGCCTGAGGGGAGGCTGCAACTAATGCCGGATGAGGTTCAACCAATGCCATGACCGCTAACCAGCCTCCGTATGAAATACCTAATATGCCAGCTTTCCCATTATGATTTTGGATATTTTTTATTAACCATTCAATGGTATCATAAGTATCCGTAGATTCATCAATCGTTTTTGAATCATGGCGATTTCGGCAAGGTCTCATCATTACAAACTCCCCTTCAGATTTATATCTTCCTCGTATGTCTTGAAAAACAAAGATGTATCCTTCATCGGCTAGATCTACATAACTACTGGTTAATGAACTATGGACCCCGTCTTTATGGCCCATGCCGTAGGGCGTTCTGGTAATTAAAAATGGAAGCGGTTCATCGATTTGTTGGGGCATGTAAATCTCGGTATGTAGTTTGACACCATCCCGCATTTCAATCATAACTTCCTTCTTTTCATAAGTAATCGAATTGGCAAGTAGAATCTGACTAGTAAGGAATACAACCAGTCCTAATATTAATTGCCTGAAGAAAGTGTTATGCTTTTGTTTATCTCTTTGCATGATGATTAAAAATAGATAAAAACCAATTATAATTATAAGTTATTATAATATTATAACCGAACCTGGACCGCTGCGCTGACAAATCGCTGCGTTGCGAGATACGAGACCGCTTCGCTATGAGACAGAGCGACGAAAAGACAGAGTTATGTATTTAGAGGATCACCAAATATAATTATAAACCTGCTGTTTCCCCCTTTCAGAGTACTAAGGGGTCCTTAGTCAGAGACGAGACCGCTTCGTGAGATGTGCTGGTTGGGTGTGCACCTTATCCGAAATAAGAAGAGGTAGAAAATTGTTTTTATATTCAAGTTGTCAACTAAACCCCTAAACGCTTCAACCCCTTAACTTTGATGAAGTCTATATCCGTGCAAGGAGATTATCCCAGGTGCACTATTATTTGCTCGACTTAGCTCCATTTAACTTTTTCACTTTAAACCATAGCTTACCTATCTTTCTGGCTTAGCAATCCTAAACATGAATATTTAGACCTTCATAATCTGTTCAAACAACCTGGTTGTTTCTGGCAGGGGATTTATCCCAAACTCTTGTTGTAGTACCTGGGTACATTGTTCGTAGGTCTTAATGGCCATTGGTCGATTACCTCTTTTAATATAAGCTTTCATCTTGATCCGGTATGCGTCCTCCCAGGCGTGATCCATTTGCAATGCTTCATCTGCTATGCGAACGCTTTCTAAAGGTTGCTCTTCAACAATCAGTTCGGACAAATTCATCATTGCACCCATAACCAAAATTTGTATTCTCTCTCTTTCTTCACTAGACCAATCCTCGTAAATACGATTTGGCAGGTAGTCTCCTTTATATGTTTTTATAGCCTCCCGGTAAGCTTCGATAGCTAAGTGCGGTATATCGCGTAAACAGTTATTCGCTATTTCGATCAATTTATCAACATGATCCACATCGATCCAAATTTCATTTTGGTTAAGCTGGTAGGTATTTCCTTGTCTGATTACATATCGGGGTTCCACCCGGCTTGGGCGACCCGGTTCCAATACTTTGTTTATTCCGTGCAGTGCTACTTTAAAGTTTTGATCGATGTCCTCTTCCCAAATTCTATCCATAATCTGCTCTTTATGTAAACTCCCTCTGTGGCGCGCGGTAATCAAAAATTGAAATAATTGAATCGTACGATCCCTACCCCAATCTTTTGAGGATATCAAATCGTTTTCGCGCAAAACCTCAAATCTGCCCAGCGTAAATACTTTTATAAGTGCTGTCTTTTGTTTTTTAATCAACTGTACGAATTGCTGCTCATATTCACTCATCTAGCTCGTAATTCATTTGTTTTGATTACTGATTTCATCAACTTTTTTGTTTAAAACAGCTAGATTTTCTGTCAATTGTTCAAGTGTGTTCATAATCTCTTTAAAATCGGATTTGGTGGATGTACGCCATGTATCGATTTCCAGTTTCTGACCGATAGTTTCTCCAACATGAGTAATCTGTTCCCTTATCTGGGAAACTTGTTTTTTGGGATCTTTGATGGTATCCATGACTATTTTAGGATAAGCAGCTGCCATTCGCTTCCATAAATCATAACTTTTGGAAAGGATTCCTTTTTGTTCCTCTGGTGATTTGTCTTTCATAGCCTGGATGGTAAGATCTGCTAGTTTCGTTTGAATGAATTCGACTACATCATCAAATTCTGAAAAACGTTTTTCTTCTCCTCCCTGGACATGTCTGATATTACCTCTCCACTGAACCTGGGATTCGCCCTGTTCATCCTCAAATATTTTTTGGGTAAACCTTAAAACAAATGAAGCAGTTTCATCAATTTTTTGACTCATATTAACTAGTTCAAATTTGAAAAAATAATTAATACTAAAGGTACAAGATTCATTAAGCTTCCAAAAAATCTGATCAAAACTTTATAACTTTGTAGGCTATTAACTATTTTAATCTAACTTATTTTAATATTATACAAATTGCTCAACAAATTAATAGCCCAGTTAAACGATAATGAAACTATACAGCCCATCTCCGGAATGGATGCCGTGTTCATATATGGTGAGACCCCTACCAGCCATATGCATATAGGCAGTGTGGTTATCATTGATGGTGCCTTGGAATTTGAAGATTTCAAAAAAACGATTGCTTCTAGAATACACTTTATACCTAAGCTTCGAAAACGACTAGTAGAGGTACCTTTCAGCATAGATCATCCATATTGGGTGGATGATCCCAATTTTGATTTGGACATGCATTTACGTCATATAGCCTTACCGCTTAAAGGAGGGTGGAAAGAACTCCGAGAAACGGCTTCCCAGATCTTTAGCGAACCATTGGATCATTCTAAACCTTTGTGGTCCTTTACTTTTGTAGAAGGCCTTACCAATATTCCTGAAGTACCGGATGGATCTGTAGCAATCATCTCTAAGATTCATCATGTCGCGATAGATGGAATGGCCGGTGCAGATATATTGAGTATCATGTTTGATCTCACGCCAGATCCACCAGCATTAAAAAACCCAGAGCCATACGAACCTGCACCTATACCCAACGAGTTGATGCTAATGCTCAAAAGCGGTTGGAGTTTTGCTAAAAAACCACTAAAATTTCCTAGATTATTAGGGCAAACTTTGAAAGCTTCTTTAAAAGCCGGAGCCTTATCCCGGGTGCAAAAATCAAGCTTACCAACTGGTCCTTTTATGGCCCCGAATACACCATTGAATGGAATCATTTCAGCAAGAAGAAAATGGAATTCTGCTATTCTTTCGCTAGACAGAGTAAAAGTCATTAAGAATATCATGGGTACTACCCTGAATGATATTATGCTAGCGATATGTGCAGGCGCCCTGCGAAAATATTTATTCGAAAAAGGAAAGTTACCACACAAACCTCTAATCGCCATGGTTCCGGTTTCAATACGGAACAATAATGGTGACGATGATCACGGCAACAACTTATCCTCTATGCTCATCCAATTGGCTACCAATATTGAAGATCCAATTGAGCGATTAGAAGTGATTCATGAGAATAGCAGCCGAAGTAAAACCTATCATGGTGCCATGGGTGCAAAAACTTTGTCTAATATGGCACAGGTTGTTCCCTTTGGTTTAGCCAACCAAGCGGCAAGACTTTATTCTCGTTTCCGGATTGCCGAATATCATAAACCGGTATTCAATCTCACTATTACCAATGTACCAGGCCCACCTATACCCATTTATTTGTACGGCCACAAAGTCTTATCGATAATGGGCATGGCCCCTATTATTGATGGAATGGGATTAATAATTACTATCTTCAGCTACAACGGTTTAATCACCGTAAGTCCTACCTCAGATGTGAAGTCGATGCCAGACATGGATACCTTCACGAGATATATTCGAGATTCAGCAAATGAACTGGAAGATCTTATATTAAAAAAATCTAAAAAAAGAAAATCAAAAACAGTACAAAAACAAGCTCCCTTAAAATCAACCGCTGTAATCAACTCTTTAAAAAAGTTTCTTAAGGAAAACCCAGAAGCTATGCGGCCAGATAGTGGCCTGTTTGAAATACAGGTGACTACTCCTTCCGAAGCTTTTTGGCGAATTGATCTCAATAAACAACCTGGTATCATTCGCAAAGGAAAAGTGAAGGATCCGGACGCCACTTTTTCAATTTCAGACCAACATTTATACAAAATGGCCCAGGGAAAATTGAATGTACAAACAGCAATGCTACAGGGGCGATTGAAGATTAATGGAGACCTCAAGAAAGCGATGAATATTGGGCATCTATTCAAAAAAGCCAGCAAAATACTAGAACTGAAGAATAATTAATTATTATTTATTTATTATTTGAAAGTCGATGTTTCGTAAATCCTACACCAATCATCAAAATTTATTCATCAAGAAATAATTAAACTGAATACAAAATTAAGACTTGCTTTAGTAAAAATATTTAGCAAATAACCAGGATAATAAAAGCATTGTAACTAGCAAGTTAATAGCTCTCATCAAGGAGTACCTCCTGGGTATCATTATTTACCAATTATTAAATGGTAATTGCTATGAACAAAATAACTAATCCAATCCCTTTAAATTTAAAAAAAAGTAGATGATGTTATCTAGATATGAGTGTTTTATCTGATAATTGAATAGAAGCAATAGGTTCCAAATTAGTCCAGCAGAATTCTATCCTGGATCAGCTTCGGATCCAGATCTTACTTTGAGCAAACCTTTAAATGCTTCCATTACGGTCTTACCATTGTAGATTACATCATAAACTTCTTTAGTAATTGGCATTTCTATTTTATATGCTTTGGCTAAATCCATTACGACCTCCACGGTCTTAACGCCTTCAGCCACCATGGACATTTCATCGATGATCGTATTTATATCTTTTCCCAGACCTAATTGAAAACCAACGTGTCGATTCCTACTCAGTCCACTGCTGCAAGTAGCGATTAGGTCACCTAATCCGGCGAGTCCTGCAAACGTACTGGGTTGTCCTCCCATAGCGGTACCTAATCTGGACAATTCAGCTAAACCACGGGTAATCACAGCTGCCCTGGTATTATCGCCAGCTCCCGCCCCGTCACCCATTCCTGCTGCAATAGCTATTACATTTTTCAACGCTCCGCCCAGTTCACAACCTATGACATCATCATTTGTATACACGCGAAAAAGACCTGAATTAAATACATTTTGAAGATGTGTGGCTATGTTGTCATCAACCATAGCAATAACGCTAGCTGCTGCTTGACCCGCCAATATCTCTCTAGATAAATTGGGTCCTGTCAATGCACCAGCGGGATGTCCTGGCAAAATCTCTTCGATGATTTCTGTCATCCGTTTACGAGAATTTAATTCTAATCCTTTGGATAAACTTACTATAGGTACCCAGGGACGAATAAATGGCTTAGCATCGGTCAAGACCTTTCTGAAATTCTGGCAAGGCACCCCCATAACTACAACATCAGCTTTTTGCATGGCTTCTTCCGTAGAATTGGTTGCTATTAATCCCGGTGTAAGCTTTGCACCAGGTAAATATTTCTGGTTCGTGTGGTGTGTATTAATTTCTCGAACAGTATCTTCATTTCGAGCCCATAAGATCGTAGAAGTATTTTTTGCCGTTAAAGAACCCATGGTTGTACCCCAAGACCCTCCTCCTAAAATTCCCACACTAAGTTTCATATCAATTCAGTTCTTTTCAGTTTTCAAGAACTGGCAGCTGCCCTAGTTCTTTTAAAAATTTATAGCGCACGGCTTCAATATGTCCATCTAAACCTTCAACCGTCCAATTTTTTGTTGAAATAGGATCACCTATAATTACTTCTACGAATGCAGGTTTGAAAATATTGGTCCCTTTAGGCATGGCATCATGCGCGTTTTTAATTATAATAGGAACGACCGGAACTTGCGCTTGCATGGCCATATGAAAGGCTCCTTTTTTAAACTTTCCTAATGTGTAGTCCGCGCTCCTCGTTCCTTCGGGAGCTATGGCAATCGAGGTACCCGCTTTTAGAGCATCTACGGCAGGTTTTAATGCTTCGATGGCCTTTTCCCTATCCTTCCTATCAATAAAAATCACTCCCGCAGCCACCATCAATTGACCTAAAAAGGGTGCGTGCCTTAGTTCTTGTTTGGCTATAGCGCGTGCATCTTTTCTCAATAGTTTAGCTACAATAAAGATATCAGCTCCACTTTGATGATTAAAAATAAATATTGCCGGACGATGAGCATGCAGGTTTTGTTTTCCTTTTACAATAAGCTTGATTCCGGCCATAGCGGTGCCAATATCACCGAAATTGGCCATCATAGAATTTACCCCATCGCGCCAGGATAAATTAACCAATCCCATAAATATTCCTGAGAATGCTGCAGGGAATAGGCTACCAGCTACCAGTCCAGTACGAATTAACCCGCTTAAAGTTGATGGTGGATTTTCTTTGAACCGATAGATAGGCCAATCACTTTCAAACGAGATATTCGACAACTTTGCGTCTGGATTAATAGGCCTGGGATGACCGACAATTTCAAGTAATGGTAGATCCTCGGCACTATCGGTATAAAAAAAACTTTTGTCCAATTTAATGCTTCTTTCTTTTGAAAATTGAGTTGCGGCTAAGGCCTTTCCTTTACCCCAACAAGTTGGTTCGATAATTTTGCCGGTGAATTTACCATTTTGAATTTCCATGCGGGTACACATGACATCCCTGATCCCGAGGTCTCTAGCTATCGGTTCTACCTGATAAGGCGTCGCTGCTGATACAATGGCCACAGAATGTCCTTTGGAAAGATGTGCTGAAACTAGTGCCCTTGACTCCGGATAAATAGCATCGGCTAAATGGTCCAAATAAACTTCTTCGCCTACTTTGATAAATACATTTTCCTGAATGCCCTTAACCCCTTTAGCACCCAATGATGCCAAGCTGGCAAAATTTCGATTCCCCATGGCGTAAACAATTACCCCAGCAAACTGAGCAATTATTTCTTTGGTCGTCATCTTCCCACTTAATAACCTAGCCTGCATGAAGTTCATCGCTGAAAAACCATTTATTAAGGTCCGGTCCAGATCGAAAAATGCCCCGATGTGCGGGCCAGATTCTCCAGCAAGAATTTCATTGGTAATATCTTCTGTGACCGAGCCAGGAACAAGATTCCTTTTAACTGGTACTTCAGGTAAGGATTCCTCATATTTGGACAAAGTAATTGCCTGCAAATTCAAAATCCTTCTTCCCACATCCTCTAATTTATCCAGAAAAACTTCAATCTTTTCTTTTTTAGAATCAGTCGGTGTGGGAATCAAATTCAAATTTTTGACTAGCCTTATCCCATTGATTAAAAAAGGTTTAGAAACTGACTCAACGCGATGGATCTTTCCTTGCCATTGCATTTCACCCCCATGAAACAGACAAAATTTAATGAACTCATCTTCATCAAAAGTCTTCAAAACATCCCACGATTTTAAACCATGCGCAACCACCTGATAGGCATCGATATAAGTATGTAGAACAACTGGTGCTACAAATATTTTTTGATTATGAAGTAACTGAGAGACATTACATTTTTTCGAATAAAATAATTCTTCCAGGTTTGTTAAGTGATTGATATCCGCCTCAATTTTATTAGTAAATAGGGGTTTCGAACTGTAAAAAAACTCAAATTTAAATAGGTCCCTTATTTCCATTATATCCGTCCAAAAGGTAAGTTCTCTTTTTTCAACCGGTAGTTCACATATCCTCAACAAAGCAAGTTCAATAAACGCGCGGGGATAAAAATGATGTACTGCCATATTAGCATAATAGGTCGCTTGAAGAAAATTCTCAGACTTAATAGCATATTTGGCATATAAGCCTTCACCATGTTTATGTACAATTTCTGCACGCTCGAGTAGATTTAATCCTATTTGAACACTTTCTCCAATAATTTTACCTCGATCCACCAAAGCATCGGAACGATGACTTTCAATTAGTTGCATTAACGCAGCAATATCGCTTTCTATAGCTCTTTTGGTTAAGGCATATTTACTGAGTAATGAAATACATACTAATGCAGACGTTGTGACTGGTGTAATCTTATTAATTCGATGTACTAATTCAATGGCAAATCGTGAAATCGAATTATCCGCTGATGGAGTAATTAATGATAGATCAACTTTCTCATAAGGGATATGATCAAAATCTACCGGATCACCAATCCTCAGGGAAATTCGACCCAAATGATCACCCATTTTTCGAAAATAATTTACAAACCAGGTGAGACTCTCAGGTCGTTTTTTCCTACCTCTTCCTTCTTCCGTCATATCTTTTACATCTGGGATCAAATCGTACACTATAGAAATAGGAACATATTTCACTTCTTTTCTGCTTTCTTTTTCTGCTGCTCTAATGTATTTGAGAATACCCATTTTTGGCCAAACAATTTTACCGGTCCTTGAACGAGTGCCTTCAATAGCCCACATAAAACTTCCATGCTGTTTCAATAAATGAGCTATGAAATGTCTTAAGCTTACTTTATAAATCAGATTTTCTTTGAAGGACCTGCGTATAAATATTACACCGGCATTTTTACCAAATTGATTTAATCCAATGAAAGACATATTGATTCCGGCAAATGTAAAAGGAATAGGCAAACCATATCTAATCAATACAACCGCTAATACCATCATATCAATGTAGGTCTTATGCGTCATCACATACGCAATGGAATATTTCTGCGCTAATTTTGCCAGCTGTTTGATTTGAGATGCATCTACGTCAATCGTTTTATCATATCCTCTGGAAAGTAAATATTGGATTACCTGAGAAGCTAATATTTCCGTAATGGGCTTATGCTCCGTATATAATTCCTTAATATATTTAAGTGCTTCTTCCTGTACTTCTTCCACACTGATGCCCGTGTCTTTGGCCAGCTCTTTCAACTTGTTTTGGAAAGCAATTTCTTCTATTATTTTTTTCATAGTATTTCAATCAAGCTAACTTTAAATATATGAAATTTTCAGGTAGGAAGTTTTGTTTTTAAGGGCATTAAACAAGGCTAAGTAATAATATGATTTGCCTAGATATATTAACTATACCCATCTTATTATGGACTTTTATCTTTCACTGCTAAGCTCATCAATTAAAGATTTGTCTGATTTATAATATATCTGATTTATAATACCCTATTTTATTTGTGTCCATTCCTCAACTAAAGAGCCGTATCTTAAGTGCATGTTTTTGGAAAATAATTTATTATTAAGATCTTTCGTGCGTAATAAAAATGAATCCTATCCTAAAAAGGCATTAAATTGATTGAAGATGCTAAAAAAAATAACCAAATCCATTTTGGAGGTTAACATCCATTCACACCAGGTAGTAAGCTGATGTATCAATGATCAATGCGTACTAACAACTAACATTTTTTGTTTTAAATAGGCTTCCTAATGTAAATATTAGATTTGTAACTCATCCAGTACTATTTATGAAATATCTAGAAGGAATTAGAATTCGTAAGGCCTTAACTTCAGATCTTCCAGGAATTCTATCTGTCGTAAAAAATGCCTTCGAGCATATGCTGTATAGTGACCAAACGGAAACGGAGCTGGTAAAGTGTTTGGTCAACTCAGATTCATACATTTCTTCCCTTTCACTTGTTGCCGAATTAGATACTAAAATTGTTGGTCATATTTTACTATCCAAGATTCAGATTGAAATAGTTAAGTCAGAACCAATTGCATCACTAGCGTTGGCACCGCTATCGGTTGAGCCCATGTATCAAAAAAAAGGTATCGGGACACAACTCATCCACAACGCCCACTCAATAGCTCTCGATGAAGGATATCACTCGGTTACCGTCGTGGGGAACGACCAATATTATTCGAAATTTGGTTATCGTCCGAGTACCGATTTCAATATTAGGCTTCCATTTGACATACCCGAAAAATATTGTATGATACTAGAACTTATCCCGCATAGTTTAGACAACATTTCAGGTGTTGCGAGTTACTCCAGTTGTTTCCAGGCTTTTTCATAATGTTAGGAATAAGTATACTAATAACTATATCAACCATCATTTTTGTTTTATGGATTGACGGCTCTAAATCCCTCTTGGTAAAAAGAATATTAAACTAGTTCCAGATCTTCTAATCACATTGGTAGCTTTTTTTTCAGAAGCCGCATGGCTTGGGTTCCAATGCGAGTATGGTTAATGTAGGGGGTATATCCACTGCACCTGTAGTAACCAAAGCTTATAACGAAGAATGGATGCCTCATGCTATCTTGTTGGCCATTCTGAGTAAGGTCACTGGAACAACTTGGGGCTTATTAACTATATGGACCTTTAAGATCGTATATGGCGTATGAGTTTTATTAAAACTACTTTAAAAATAATAGGACACTTTGAGGTCTCCTAAGAAATGGCGAGGTAAGCCTGGATAAAAGTATCTTGGTTCGGCAGAACCAAAACTACTTGCATTAATCGAATACATCGAGGCGTAGTGTGCATCCAATAGATTGTTTACAACAGCTGTAAATGCTAGGCTCCATTTTTCACTTAGCTTCAGCTTGTACCGCATTTCAAAATTTAACAAATTATAGGCATCACCTGAAATCAAACCGTCATCTTTGATGGGTGTGTCTCCCGTATACCAATGATACATACTGGCAGAGAACTTCTGGTTATCGAACTCCAAGTGATGAAAAAATCTAACATTTGGGGATCCGGTAAGTGCATTGCCTGAATAATCATTAGCGCCATTTATATAATCAATGAAGCGATGATCCAGAAATGAATAAGCACCTCGTATTTGCCAATTTTTATGCATGCGATAGGTGTACTCTAATTCTAAACCCTGATGACTAGTTTTACCTGCATTGATCGATTCAAATATTTCTTCGGTAATTCTATTCTGAACAATCAAGTTTTTTATTCCGAGTGAATAAAGTGTCAAACTTGCATTAAAATCAACTAATGTCAACCGAAAACCTAGATCAGTACTCCAGCCAGACTCAGGCTTTAAATCGGGATTAAGCTGACCGGAAGAATTTAAGGCATCTTCAATATTAATCGGATTAAAGCCTTTGGACAAGCTACCAATCAGATGTAGTTTTTCATCTAATAAAGAATATCCCAATCCTATAGATGGGTTGAACACCGGATCATATTGATAGTCTAATTTATCATTGTTCAGCTGAGATCGGATATCATACGTGGTAGTATTAAGGTTTATTCCAGCAAATCCATACAATCTCGGATTAAATTGATGTTGTAATTGTAAAAATCCATTAAACAATACATGGCTTTCAGATTGGTCAGTTAACAATTGAGGATTCCCATCTAATGCAGTGTTCCAATCATATTCTTCATTAAACCATTCTATACCAGCCTGTATATGAGATTTGGAATCTAGTTGCCAAGAAAGTCTTTGCCGGACAGTAAAATTGTTTCTTCCTTCTTTAAGCCGATTAAACGGTCTGAGTTCATCTGATTTAAAACTATTAATCGCATAACTTTGGGTCCAGATCAATTCATCAGATATTAGATATTTAAAAGATATACCTCCAATAGTTTTGGTATAATCCTCATAACCCATGGTCATACCCCAATTAGCAGCAGCGGCCTCTGGATTATTATTAAAATCGGTCCAACCTAATGAACTGGGTATTTCGGATCGAAGATCAATGTATAAACCAAACAATTGCATCGAGAATTTTTCAGACATTCTCCAGCGTTGCATAAACATTAGATTATGTTTTTTGTACTGGTTGTTATCCCGATAACCGTCTTGTTTGGTCAGGTTATAATTAATTATAAAAGGTGCATTCCCTTTTGGGTCCCAATTTTGTTTGAACTGTTGTACCGAACGAACTCTTCCAAAGGAACCCACTTGAATCGAACCGGAATAGGAGGGATCCCAAGATTTTTGAGTCTGAAGATGAATCATACCACCTAATCCAGCACCCCAAATAGAAGAAGAAGGATTCTTCCAAACTTGAATTTTTGATAAGATACTTGGATCGATGTCTTCCATGCTTGTTTCACCAAATCCATCAGTTATAGGAATTTCATCCAGATAGACTTTAATCCTGGAGGTGGCAAATGGTTCTCTGTTACCTACTCCCCGTATAGAAATTCGATTGGTATTGAGCGCTCCAGATTCCATCCATATGCCTGCCATCTGATTTAATAAGGTCTGCACTTGAGGTTCTACATGCTCTTGCATCAACTTCACCGGAAGTGAAGAAACTGAGAAAATCTGCTGATTGGGCTTTGCTTTTATTTCAATCAACTCGCCTTCAATCTCCCACAAAGAGTATTTTGTAGTATCAAATTCAGGATCCTGAGCAAACGATCCACTGTAGCAAAACAAGCATAAAATACATAGATGTCGCATTAAGTAATGTTTGAAAAATAAATTAAACCTTTTTTGCTCATTCCCTGCCTGACTGATCGTCGGATCGAGCTGGTTTTTGTTCTTAGCTTCGTCAAAAAGCCTCTTTATAGCAAGGCCATACCTACGTTTTTTGCCTTGTAAAATACAGAAATAAGCAACCATAAAAGCCCAACTTATTATTTACTCGTTACTAACCTGAAAGTTAAAGAGAAATTGTTAATTTATAAACAACTAAAACCTAATATGAGATTCCCGCACCTGATCAAATTACGCACAAGCATCCTATTTATAGAATTATTTTGTCAAAACTTAATCTTTATGGATGGAAATTCGCACATCTTGCTTGATTTCAGTATTTATTAACTTCTCAAACCTTAAAATGTAGTGTAAGATACAATTGGGGAACTTCTATTAAAAGTTGTTACCTATCCTAGGGTTTATTATTTAAATTGGATCTTAATCATAATCCGATTATTTTGAGATTTATGTCTCGAATTGCCATTATCATTCCGGTACTTAATGAAGCATCTAATTTAAGAGTATTACTTCCTTATTTGAAAGTAGAAACTGCTGGAAAAAACATTCCAATTGTCGTTGCGGATGGAGGCAGCCAAGATAACAGCATTGAAATTGCCAAGCAATACAATGCAATTACCCTAACCACTTCTAAACCTTCAAGGGCATATCAGTTAAATATCGGAGCCCATCAGATAGATGCAGAGATTTTGTACTTTTTGCATGCAGATGTGATACCACCTAAGTCATTTATTGAGGAAATTTCCAGTGCGCTGGAAAGGGGATATGTTGCAGGCTGCTTTAGCTATGTGTTCGATAAAAAATCGATTCTCCTTTCAATCAATAGCTGGTTTACCCGCTTCAAGCATCGAGCCATTGGTGGTGGGGACCAATCACTTTTTATAACCAGTACTGCTTTTACCGAATTAGGTGGATATGATGAAAGTCTAATAATTATGGAGGACTTTGATTTGGTTCATCGGATACGTAAGAAATATCCTTTTACCTTAATTAAGAATCCAGCCAAAGTATCTGCAAGAAAATATGAACGTAACGGATGGTTAAAAGTTCAGGTAATTAACACTTATATCTTTTTGGCTTATTGCCTCGGGGCTTCTCAAAAATATCTTTTTAACTCATATCGTAAATTTCTCACTGAATAACGGCTAAGTCTTCTATTCATTTGCTAGAGCTCATTTTCGAAATCTATTAAATCCGTTTTGCTAAATAGAAGTTTTGTCACTTTTTTTGAAGAGCAAAAAAGTGACAAAAAAGTTGAAATTTTCAATTGACCCAGGGATTTCATCCCTGGCTATATATAATATACTCCTAATAGACTCCGCTGGCGTATTTTAATCGATCAGATAAAAACTTAAAACAGCACATCAAAATTAGACTTATATGGAATGACTTAAGATCAATAACCTTTGGTTTCTTAACTCAATGATTAGTAAATTGCTTTTTGTATGTTGGTATTGATATATATAATTGAAAAGCAGGTATTAAAATATCACCTAAAAAGACCAGTATGATTTATATTTTAGTTAAAAGAATTTTGATACTAGTATTAATCTGCTGCACTATTCTTCCGGGCTTTGGCCAAAAAAAGCTTTTTAAACTAGAAGATTTCAACAGATTGGTCAGTTTATCTTCAATAAACATTTCTCCAGATGGAACATTTGTTTTATTTATTACTTCACGCCGTGACCTTGAAAAAAACCAGTTTATCCAGTCTTTAATTTTGATGGATTTTAAATCCAAGGAACAAAAAGAAATCGGTAAAGACTTAAATGGAATAAGTGATCCAGCCTGGAGATCCGATGGAATGATTACTCTTTTAGCTCAAAGTGAAAAAGGTAAACAGGTTTATTTGTTAGATCCGCAATCTGAAGAAACCAGTATAGTTGCAAATATTGATCAAAGTGTGTTGCGGTATGCCTGGAGTCCAGACGGTAAGAAGTTGGCCTACTTCGTCAAAAGTGAGCATGAACCCGATCCAGGATCCAATCCCTTCAATAACGCATTTGAAGTAGGCAGCTATGATATGTTCACTGATAAACCGACGATGAATACGGAAGTTTGGATGTTAAGCAAAAAAGATGAACGGGCATATAAAATTACTCCTGAAGATTTTACAGTTGCCACTGGATTGGTAACTTCATCACTATCCTGGTCATCTGATGGGAATATGCTCGCATTCACAAAATATCCTTCAGCCGCTTCAGGTGACTCTGATTTAGGGAAAAATTACATTTACCAGGTTTTGGACGGGAATCTTACGCCGGCAACTCAAAATCAAGGAAACGAATCCAGCCCAATATTTGATCCAACCGGCCAAAATCTAATTTACCGGTTTCCTCGAGATGGGTTTGCTTCCAATATAGCGGATTGGTATGAGGTAGATCTAAAATTCAACGAAACGAGAAATATTACCCGTAAACTGGATCGTTCAATTTATGATATAAAATGGTGCCAGAAAGATATTATGCTATTACGTGGTATTGGTCAGGACAAATTTGCCATTTGGAAACCAAGTGTTGGCCAACACGCTCAGCTGGAATTAGGTGATTTAACTTCTATTTCCAGTTGGAGTGTTGCTGAAAATGGAAGCATGGTGCTTATAGCGAATAAAGGGGATGCTGCCAATGAAGTATACTTCAAACCGGATTTTGAATCTGAGCCCATTCAACTCACACACTTCAATAGTTTTGTAGATGATATTGAATTGGGCCATCAAGATGTTGTTGCATGGGAAAGCAGCGATGACTTAAGACCTAATGGAATTTTAACTTTTCCTCCGGGCTTTGACCGGTCCAACAAGTACCCCTTGGTCCTTTACATTCATGGAGGACCAAGCGCTGCATCATTAAAAGGTTTTAGTCCAATACCTCAGGCTATGGCCGCTAAAGGATGGATCGTTTTTCAACCAAACTATCGGGGTAGTACCAACCTGGGGAATGAATTTCAATCTGCTATTTCTAAAGATCCCAGTGAAGGTCCAGGCCAAGATGTAATTAATGGTATCAATTTACTGAAACAAAGATCTTATATCGACGGCGAAAAAATCTGTGTTTCTGGTTGGTCTTATGGAGGATGGATGACCGCCTGGTTGATTGGAAGATACCCTGACCTATGGGCTGCAGCTGTTGCAGGTGCAGCCCCTGTAGACTTTACCGACATGTATAGTTTGAATGACCTTAATCGCATGAGGAGGCATGCAATCATTGAATCCCCTTATATGGGCAATAACTTGCAATGGGCCTATGAAAATTCACCCATTTTTAATTTCTCAAAAATAAGCACCCCTACCCTAATCATGTCGAAAACCGAAGATTCCAGAGTGACAGTTACTGGATCCTACAAGCTATATGGAGCGCTTAGAGATAATAATGTGCCAGCTCAATTTATAGCTTATCCAGGTCCAGGTCATTTCCCTTCAGATCCAGTGAGATCTTTAGACGTATATTCCAGGTGGATTGATTGGCTAGATAAATACCTTAGCTTAGAAAGGAAAAATTAATCTACTACAAGTTGATCTTTATTGCCTGCTTCGCCATCTAGGCCGGGTAAGACAGGTGGGGCCACCTCCTCCGGGTAAACTGATATGACTACCGGCATATTCATGAACATCACATCCCATTTTTTCTAAGGCGGTTTTGGTCAGTGGATTTCCTGAGACCATCACGCAGTTCCTAGGTGATAGAGCCAGTACATTACAAGCCATGGAATCAAACTCAACTTCAGGAACCTCAACTAATTCAAAACCTCTGTCTAATAGGTTATTTCTGAAATCGACCGGCATAAGCGATGAATACACTACGGCAAGATTTTTATCGACCGGGCTAAAAATAGACATCAAATGAAATACATCCTTTGGCCCTTTGTAGTGTGGAAGATGTACAGGTAACACTTCAATGTTATAAGGAGCGAGCAGGGATGCTAATTGTTCTAATCCTGCTAAATTAGTCCTATATCCTTGACCAACCGCTAAGGTCTTTTCATCCAACCAGGCGACATCCCCACCTTCTAATAATCCAGGAGATTCTATCATCCCCAAAATTTTTTCACCTTTAGATTCGAAATACCTACGCTGAGCATCAGGCTCAGTTTGTCGCAATTCTTTACCCATCCGGCATAGAATAATCCCATGATCCGTAGCAAGGCTAGCGTCCCGGCAATATAATGCATCCATTCCGGTATGATAGTCATCGGGAAAAAAGTTAAGGTCAACGCCATTAGCACCTAGCAATTTAACAAAATATGCATACTCCTCAAGAGCAATTTTAAAGTCCGGAGCCATATAATAATTTAGTTCCTTCCAATGTTGGTTTATAATATCCTGGCTTCTAAAGGCGCTTTCTGCGGATTTAAGGTAAACTCGTTGTATATCACCAATTTCTGAATGAGCTGTAAAATTCATAGACCTTCTTTTCTCTTAATGAATAAATAAAATGGAATGCCTAAAATAAGCAAAATAAAACCCCACTGGCGGCATATGGAGGTATCAGTAGGTTTGGTAGGATTTATCTGCGATCGGTGTAAAATTACTTTTATCATAAGTCCTGAGATAATTTAATTTAATTAAACTTGAAAAAATTATCCCGGGGATAGGAAATGGTAAAAAAGCAGATGCAGACTCTCCAATTTGTACAAGAAATTTGCAGGTAGATTGGCTCTCAGATGTTTATAATGTTCTTAACAACTAGTATCTTGCTTTCAAATATTTACACATGAAATTTGGGATCCTTCGAGAAGAGAAAACACCTCCGGACAATCGAGTTCCGCTGATTCCAGCACATTGCCGTATTATACTGGATCAATATCCGGTAGAATTAGTGGTGCAGCCATCAGCGATTCGTGCATTCAACGATAAGGAATATTCAGATGCAGGTATCCCAATGGTTGAAGATATTACGGATTGCGATGTGCTTCTAGGTGTCAAGGAAGTTCCTGTAACCTCTTTACTACCCGAAAAGACTTATATGTTTTTTTCACATACCATCAAAAAGCAAGCGTACAATCGAAAATTGTTGAACGCCATCTTGGAAAAAAATATTAGATTGATTGATTATGAAGTATTGACTGATGACTATGGAAAACGACTCATCGCATTTGGTCATTTTGCGGGCATGGTAGGAGCGCACAATGGAGTCATGACGTACGGAATGCGCACAGGCGATTTTAGTCTGAAGCGTATGCGTGACTTTATGAGTTATGAAGAAGCCAAACTACATTATCAATATACCCGACTTCCAAACATGCGTGTGATCATTACTGGAACCGGGCGTGTTGGTACAGGTGCCTCTCAAGTGTTGAAAGATATGGGATTCCGTAAGGTTTCCGCTGAAGATTATTTGATTCATGAATTTAATGAGCCGGTTTTCGCTCAATTGGCGCCTGAAGACTATTGTCGACCGGTAGCACAGAAACCATTTAACAAAAATGAATTCTATACGGATCCGGAATTGTTCGAATCGATATTTGGTCCGTATTTTCAGAAAACCGATTTATTTATAAATGGCATTTATTGGGATCATAAAGCACCCAAATTTTTTACCGCAGAAGAGATGCGTTCTCCACATTTCAGGATTAAAGTAATTGCAGATATCAGTTGTGATATTGCACCCCAGTCGTCGATACCATCAACACTCAAAGCATCCACGATCGATGAACCCATTTTTGGATATGATGTTCACACTGGACAAGAAGCTGCGCCCCATGGAAAAAGCGTTATAGATATGATGACTATTGATAATCTTCCTAATGAGCTTCCCAGGGATGCCTCCAGAACTTTTGGGACACAGTTTTTAAAACATATTTTTCCACAATTCTTTAATGACGATCAGGGGCACATATTAGAACGGGCCACTATTGCCGCGGATGGTGGACTTACCCGATATTATAGCTACTTACAGGATTATGTGGACGGCAACGAGTAATATTAAAAGTTGCGGAAGCAAATTTAGATTCACTCCGAAATAAAACTTCTGACAGCCGTTCAAAAATTATTCATTGATTTTTTCTTTAGGCCCCTCCACAAAAAACATATCTATCATACCTTTATTTTTTGCTTCGATTCCTCCACGGTATTTACAATTAAAATCGTTTTTTACCAATTGGTAAGTTGAATCACTTATGTTTATTCTTCCATTAGAACTGTGACTTTCCATTCTAGCTGCCGTGTTAACGGTATCACCCCAAATGTCATATGCGAATTTTTTTACACCTACTATCCCAGCGACAACTGGCCCGCTATTTAGGCCAATTCGTATATCAAACAATCCTCCTTTATTCTTCCTTTCTTCTACGAATCGCGAAATATCCAATGCTGCGTTTACTGCTTTAACAGCATGATCTTCAAATTCGATAGGCATCCCACAAACACCCAGATAAGCATCGCCATTTGTTTTAATTTTTTCCAGGCCATTCCGTTCTACAATTTCATCAAAAGCAGTGAAGTAAAGGTCTATTTCCGCAACTAATTCTTTAGGTGTTAAGCTTTCAGAAATTTTTGTAAAATTAATGAAATCAGTGACTAATACTGTGGTATTATCAAACTGTCGAGCTTTAGCCAGCCCATTCTTTTTAAGTTCGTTTGCAACCTCTTCGGGTAATATATTATGAAGTAATTCGTCTGACTTTTTCTTTTCAGCTCTTAACGCCATCGTTCGCTCTTCTACTTTATGCTCCAAGTTAGCATATAGGTGAGCATTTTGAATTGACACGGCCATTTGGGAAGACAAAAGATTGAGTAATCTTAAGCGTTCTTCAGTAAATACGCCAACAGATATATTATTCTCAAGATAGATGATCCCATACAATTTTTTTAAAAACATAATAGGGCTACACAGCACTGATTTAGTTTGATTTGCTTGAATATATGCATCTTCTGAAAACTGACTGTGTTTGGCAGCGTCATCCAAAATAATTGCTTCATGAGTACGAGAAACATAGTTGATTATAGTTTTGGGTAACAGTTTGCTTTGCTTTGCCAAAATATGCTGCATAGTCTTTACTTCATTATCTTTTGCAATTGCTTGAATATAAAGGTTATTATCTTTTTCTAACAAAAGCATTCCGTTTTCAGCACCTTCATTGACAAGGGCGATTTGCATAGTTGTTTTAAGTAATGAATTCAACTCAATTTCTCCAGAGATAGCTTGATAAGATTTAAATAATGCACCCACATCCAAATTTTGGAAACTTTCGCTACCAGAAGTTGTGAAATGGGAGTTTACCGGATGAATTGATATCGTAGATTTTATTAAATCGAGCAGCTCTGAATAAGCATTTTCTAAATACTTAAGTTTGCTATTAGCGCCCCATTTTTGATATAAATAATAGGCGCTTTTCAGATAGGCCACAGCCGCTGTCCTAATTCCTAATCGAAGATAAAATTTTGCTGCTTGCTCATTTGCAAATGCTTCGATTGACAGCCACTTATTTTCATGGGCCAATTGTATAGATTTTTCGTAAAGTTTTGCGGCTTGATTTGTCCTATTCTCTAAATAGGCAAATTCTGCTTCCATTAATAACTGCCAGTGTTTAAAATTAATAGGATTGTAGGCTGCCCATTTTCTCATTTTTGCAAGTTCTTTTTTCATTCTTTTTTTCAATTTTCCACGAATTGAACTTTTAGAATCGATAAGACCTGCACAAATAAAAAATGCACTATAACTTTGCTGTACTAGGTATATTAAACTGAAAAGCGATTTATTGTATTTGTCTGCCTCCAAGATATGGTCCCAAGCAAGATCATACACCTCAAGAGATAGGTATATTTTTGCTTTATTGATATGATACATCCCCACCCCGGAGACATAATTTCGTTCAATCATATTCTCTAATCGCTGCGACTCATCAAACTTGTCATCACTCATGGAATGTGGATGTTCTGTCAATCCCACAAGATTTTTGAGATATTGTAAGTCCATGGTAGCCGAATCAAGGGCATCTTGATAATCAGTGTCTTCAATAACTTTCAAGAACTTCTCCTGTTCTTTTATAGCCAGTTCAAGCTGCATGCTAGGGTGAAAAGTAGTTATTTGCTTTGCACAATAGGCCAGAAAAAAAAGATCACCAGATAAAAATCCGGCCGATACACCTTTTTTAAACCAATCACCTATGGTTTCCCAGTGGTGATTAAAGTGAAAAGTTAAAACACCATAGGCGGCAATCACCCTACATCGATATTCGATATTATCTAATTTTTCATTGATTGCTATGGCTAGATTACCAAATTCTTCCGCAGCCTGAAAATCTCCAAATGCGTCTGCCAGAACAGCACCAAAACTTATGTAAGCAAATGAAGACTCCGGGCAAATCCCATGTAATAATGAAAGATTAACCACTTTTAAATTTGTCAACCCATATAAGTTGCTATTTCCTAAAACATAAGCAGACGGTCCTATTTCAGTAAATAATCTGGCCGCGGCTCTTTTTTCTGGATCTTCCAGTATTTTGTCATTTAATAGATCAGCCGGTTTTCTTCTGCCCAGATTCCATTTGGCCATAAACACTTCCTTTAATACGGTCAAGGTGGAAGGTTTCTCAGGAAGTTTATAACCTAATAATTTCAATCCATCTATCCCTAAACGAATAGCGTCTTTAGTTTTTCCGATGGTAGCATATTGACGAAGTCGAGTCGATAGTACTTGTACCTTGTCGAGCTTGGTTAAAGCTTTGGATAACAATAAATCTATAGCTTTTTCGGCAGCAGTAAAATCTTGTACCTGGTATGCATTGCGAGCATAACCAATATACAGATCAAAAGCATTTTGATATTGAGTTTCCCAACAATTATCGGGAAGCAACTCGATGCCAAACTTAAAGTAATTTAAAGCGGATTGGTAAGCAATGGATGATTCTGCCTTTTCTCCAGCCTGAAGATTTAATTCCAATAATTGATTCAATTCCAAGGAATTCTCAATAAGTGCTCTCCCTTCATTCAGGTGTCTGACGAGCTCTATTAATTTATCATTTTTTTCTGTTTCGGATAAATGTTCCAATAAGACCCTTCCAATTTTCAAATGGTTTTCTTGGAGTTTTTGAGCATTAACAAGTAGGTAAACAGATTGGAGTATTCGGTCATGTTGAAATTTATAGGTAACACCAAAATCTTCACTTTCGGTTATGTAAAGATATTCTTCACTGTCAGGAATAACTATTTCTTCTTCCAGGGCAGGCCATAGTTTTGATGAAATCTCCTTCGCTGATAATCCAGTAACTAATGACAGTGTTCTTAAATCAAAAGAATTTCCTATACAAGCCGCTAATTTTAATATTCGCAAACAATCTGGCGCAAATTCTTTTAACCGACTTGTCATGAGTTCTACGACATTACCGGATATATTCAGTGCAGCTATTTTATCAATGCTCCAATGCCATTTTTTTGTTTCATAATTAAAAAAGATCGATTTATTGTTGTGAATAGTCTTAAGTAATTCGTTAACATAAAAAGGATTACCGGCTGTTTTCTTAAAAATTATACTAGTTAAAGGTTTTGTCTCTTCCAGATTGGATTGGAGCGTATCAGCAATCATTTGATTTACACTTTGCTGATCTAGCGGATTAAGATGAATTTGATCAATAGGTTTAATTAATTGAATTTCCTCAAAAGTGAGTTTCAAAGGATGTCCTTCATTTATTTCATTATCTCTATAGGAACCAATAATAAATAGGTAAGGTATTCCTCGAACAATCAATTGCTGAATTAGACTCAATGAAGAATCGTCACACCATTGTAAGTCATCTATGAAGATTATTAATGGATGTTCTTGCTTAGCAAAAACCTTAACAAACTCAATAAGCGTATAGAAAAATCTATATTTGGATTCGGTGGGATTCAACTCAGCTGCAGCTTCTTGCGGTCCTAGAATTAATTCAATCTCAGGGACCAGTTCTGCTAAAACATTTGTATCAAGTCCTAAAGTATTTTTTAATTCTTGATTTAGGTTTTCTAGTTTATTATCTGGTTCAACCAATAAATATTTGATCAATTCAGAAAATGCACTTGAAAAAGCGGAAAATGGCAAGTGCGTTTTAAACTGGTCAAATTTTCCAGAAATAAAATATCCTTTCTGCTTCAGTAGAGGTTTGTGGATCTCATTTACCAAGGCTGTTTTCCCTACACCCGCGGATCCGTTAATTAGCAACAGTTTACATCCCCCGTTTTCAACCTCCTCAAATATTTGTAACATTAACTGTATTTCCTTTTCCCTGCTGTAGAGATTTTCGGATAGACGAAATTTCGAAAAGACGTCCTTCTCTGCAATTTTGAAATTGGGGATTGTGCCATCTTCTTGAATAAGATTTAAACACTTTTCCAGATCAAACTTCAACCCCATTGCACTTTGATATCTATTCTCGACAATCTTTTCGGTAAGTTTCAATACGATGTTAGATACAACATCTGGCACACCAGCGGTCTTCAACATTGAAGGCTCAATTTTTTTTGCTATATGTCCATAAAGAATTTCAATAGGATCTTCACTTTGAAAAGGGAGTTCTCCAGTAAGCATTTCATAGAACGTAATGCCCAATGAATATAAATCAGTACGATAATCCATCGAACGATTCATTCGTCCGGTTTGCTCGGGAGACATATAGTGAAGTGTACCCCTGTGACTATTTGGGTTTTGAACTATGGATCTTTCTAAAGACAAGTTAGTTGACAATTCAAAATCGATAATTCTTATTTCGCCAGAATTAGGATTTATTAAAATATTGCTTGGATTAATATCCTTATGCATGAAATTATTAGCATGAATTTTTCCTAATGTGTCTACAATTTTTACGGCAATTACCAGAAATTCACTAATGCTCAACTTATTATTTTCCAAGTACCCATGAATGGTGATTCCACCAAAATCCTGAAACACTATAACCGGTCTGTTTCTAAATTGAATTAAATCTAGTGCTTTGTTTATTCCAGGTAAACCAAGAGTAGATAAGGTATTGTACTCCTTGGTCAATAAGGCTATTTCCTCTGATTTGGGAAATGGATTTAAACAGGTCTTAAGGATAAATTTTTCATTGTCAGATTGTCTGGACGCTTCGTAGACGACGGTATTATTACCTTGGTTGAGTGTTTTATTAATTGAATACCCACTAATTAATTCTCCGCTAGTCATTCAGCATGACGAATTTTATCAAAACTAATTAAAGAAATTGGCTAAATACCTGCTTATTCTGTAACTGATTCTCCTTCAATGTCATTTACATCTTTCATCATAATAAGTAGCATAAATTGAATACCCCCAAATAATAACATGATTATGTAGGCTGAAGGGTTTTTACTAATCGGCCATAGGTGTTCAAACACATCATGCATTACTTTAAATGGCTCCGTGAAAATATCCCAAGAATTTAATCTAAGAACACGACCAAGATAAAATCCCACACTGCTTAATACTAGCGCTGCAATAATAGTCATGTTCGCTAATTTTTTTCCACTCAATTTCTTAAAAAGTGCATACATAAACTTTAAAGAAAGAAAGCCATAAAAAAGAGACAACATCGCAAATGAGAACAGTATAAGTGTATCGTATAGTACAGCCGGATCATTAGGGTCCACATGCATCAAATCACTTATCATATATGGCGAATTAGGATAGAAAAACAACCAAACCAAGCTACCAAATATTAAAACATATTTATTCCATTTAGCACTATACCGCCAAAGTATATATGCCAATAGAAGCGGAAGAAATCCAAGAAAAAGATTCCACAAAAGAAAGTCATAAATCTTATTCTCTAAAATAATATCGCGAATCGCCAGCACCAATAAATTAGCTCCGGTAATCAAAACAATTATCTTAAAAAGCTTTGAATCCAAAGGTTCAGTCATTTTAACTCTAATTTATTACTAAATTTCTTTTGAATCGGTATTTCCAAATTTTCCAATTCCAGGGTCAAATCCAAAAAGATAGGCAATGGTTAACCATAATATCCAGCAAACATTACCGAAAAAGAGATATCCGAAATAGCCTAAAATAGGCATTTCAGAAAATACATGATACTTATCTAAATAGGGCACTGAATACTTCCAATAATTTGGATTAGTGGGTGCAGAATCATGAAACCATTCACTTCCAAAATTCCAGAATTCCCAGAAAAAACCATTTAAAAGGGTAGCTATTGCAATAAGTAAGACAAAGGACCAGTTGCCATTTTTACTTATTTCTGTAAACGGTGTCCAAAATTTCCCCAAGCTCATCGCTGGTACTAATGCCGGAATTAATCCTAGCCATAAAACAAAAAACAAGATAAATGGATAATAACCCATTAAAAATAAAAGTATCCAGCCTGCTAATAATAATCCATATTGTCCCCACTTGGGAACCCTTATTTTTGGTCCATTAACATATTTATTGTTTAATGACCTGAAAGTACGGAGTAACCAATACCATTCAAATATAGCTGGCAGAACCGTTGTGTAGGAAAGTAGTTGCCATGAAATATTACCAAAATTACAGAAAATCTCATTGTTTGGATAATACCAATTTTCCATCACAAAGAAATTCTGGTATTCGAAAACAAACCAGCTTACCGCAGAAACTACGCCTAGTAATTTCATTGTGTTGGGTCTGGAAGACACC
>JAHEJC010000350.1 GCA_024639065.1 Lewinellaceae bacterium
GATTACGATAATACCACCAACCCCGACCATGCCAATGCCAACTTCCCCAATGATTGTATCCAGTGTCATAATGAAGGCGCCTGGTCACCCGCTAACTTTGATCACAATGCGTTCTATCCGTTAAATGGGGCACACGCTAATATTGCAAATAATTGTATTGAGTGCCATACCAATGGTGACTATACCAACACCCCCAACACGTGTGCTGGCTGCCACCAAACCGATTACGATAATACCACCAACCCCAATCACAGTACAGCCCAGTTCCCCACCGATTGTATTGATTGCCATCATGAAGGGGCCTGGACGCCAGCTACTTTCGACCATGACGGTATGTATTTTCCAATCTATAGTGGAAAACACCAACAAGCATGGAATACTTGCGGTGAATGTCATACCAATACGGGTAACTATGCAATTTTCAGCTGTATTGATTGCCATGAACATAGTGATCAAAACCAAGTAAATCAAGACCATAGTGAAGAAGCTGGATATATGTATGAAAGTAATGCTTGCTTATCCTGTCATCCAACTGGAAATTAAGGATGAATAAAAAAATATATTACATATTAAGTCTTTTAATTTGTTCAGTCCTATTATATGGGCAAGAAACGAATGATCCGCTCTTAGGTAAAGTCTCGTATGTGACTTCCCGTAATATCTATGTAAAATTTGAAAACACTTCCACAATTGAAATTGGGGATACCCTATTCAATTTAGTAAATGGAAATGAAACACCCTGTTTACTGGTTACCCAAAAATCCTCGACTTCTTGCGTTTGCAGTGTTTTAAATGAATGTGTAATATCTAAAGATCATGAAATAATTTTTAAGAAAATCATACCTCCAGTACTGGAGCAATCCGTTGATAAAAATCCTGGTACTGAGCCAACACTGGTTCTACCGACTGAAACAACATCTATTTTTAAACCAGTACTTAAACCTAAATACCAAGAACATATTCGAGGTCGCATCTCAGCAGCTTCTTATAGTCAAATAAATCCTGAATCAATCGCCAGACACAGAATGATGTACCGTTTCTCATTGAATGCCAGTCATATAAATAATTCAAAATTCTCTTTTGAATCTTATATCAATTATCGACAAAATTTGATGTCCAAATCGGATGCATCTAGCATTCAAACCAACTTTTTAAGGGTTTACAATCTGGCATTTACGTATCAGGCTGATTCTACCTTATCATTCTTGGTTGGCAGAAAAATAAACCGCAGGGTTTCTTCACTCGGAGCCATCGATGGTTTACAAACCGAAAAATATTTTGGTAATTTTTATACCGGATTGATAGTAGGATTTCGGCCTGATATCATTGAATATGATTTCAATCCGAATTTATTGGAATATGGAGCTTACATTGGATTAGTTTCTAAAAAGGAAAAAGCTTATTCACAATCTACACTAGGATTGCTTGAACAGAAAAATAATCATCGAACGGATAGGAGATACGCCTATTTTCAACATTCCAGTACGCTCAACAACAAGTTAAATCTATTTTCATCTTTCGAAATTGATCTCTTTAATCATGCCAATGCTGCTACGCTGGGTGACCTAAGGCTGACCAATTTATATATATCGGCTCGTTACAAATTTAGTAGGAAACTTAATATTAGCGTCGCTTACGATTCACGCAAAAGGATTCTATTTTATGAAACACTGAAAACGGAAATTGAACGACTACTGGATAATGATGAAACACGACAAGGATTTAGAGCTCGTATTAATTTGAGGCCCTTTAAATTAGTAAATGTTGGTTTAAGCATCGGCAAAAGATTCCAAAGTGATCGTCAAAACAAATCAGACAATATCAATGGTTATTTAAGTTTATCCCGGGTCCCTTTGATAAAAGGAAGATTTTCTTTTAACTTTAATCTGAATTCTTCAAATTATCTTGAAAGCAAGATCGTTTCATTTAGGTATGGAAGAGAGTTATTCAAGCACAAAGTCAATGCTGATGTATATTATCGCCATGTTGACTATAACTTTTATAATGCTGAATCTCAGTCAATTCAACATTATTACGGAGGAAGTGTTTCTTATCGTATAAATAAAAATTGGAGATTCCATTTATTGGGTGAAATTGTTGGTAAGGATCAACAACAGAATTATAGAATGAACACCAAACTGACTAAAAGATTTGGGAAAAAGTCACTAAGATGAAATTAAATAAATCAATCGGAATTTTTATCATTACCCTGTTATTTGCTTCCAGTTGTAAGCAAGGTCCAAAAATTATTTCTACACCGGTAGACGAAGGATCGATTGAGCAAAGTTCTGGCATATTCTCTGAAGACAACAATGTTGAATCTAGTTCTATGTCAAATTCTTCAATAGCAAGTGGGGTCCATACGGTGACGGTAGAGGAAGTCTTACCAACATCCAAATATGTTTACTTAAATGTTAAGGAAGGAGACGAATCCTTTTGGATAGCAACTTTGAAACAGGAGGTGCAAGTGGGAGAGACTTATTTCTTCCGTGATGGTTTGCTGAAGACCAATTTTGAAAGTAAAGAATACAATCGGGTATTTGAAACTGTCTATTTGGTGTCCAATCTTGTTTTAGCCAATCATAGCAATTCATCGGCTCTCAGTCAAAATAGCACAAAACCAGCACAAAATTCTGCTTCTTCTAGCTCGAAGATGATTGATCAAGAAGGCTCGCTTAGCATAGCTGAAATAGTAGAAAACCCTACGGAATATGTTGGTAAAACTGTGCAAATAAGTGGGGCATGTGTCAAGGTGAATCCAAACATTATGGGTCGAAACTGGATCCATCTCAAAGACGGTAGTAAGGATGATTATGATTTAGTAATCACTTCAGATATTGCTGTACCTGAAGGACAAATTGTTACTATGACGGGAGTCGTTACCCTCGATAAAGATTTTGGTGCAGGGTATAAATATGAGATTATTATTGAGGAAGGTAAACTTGTTCAAATGGACCAATAACGTGTAGCCTCCTGAAAGTACTGTTGACCTTAGTCAAAAAGGATAAAGCTCAATATAAAAAGTTGCGGTCTTAGTAAGTTTTACTGGTTTTCTCAGTAAAGCAAAAATTGATCTTATTATAAACGTCTTCTGGATTCTTTATCTTGAATCAATTTTGTTGACGGCTAAAAGTAATCAAGAATGGTTTTTTGGAAATAAGGATTGATAAACTTTAGTTTATGCCCTTATACCATATTTAGTCTTTCTCCAATAAGCTAATATACTTATGATGGCCAGTGCGCCAACGGCTATATAAACCCATTGAGGAATAGGTACGGGGTCTCCAGCCGCATATGAATGTAATCCTGACAAGTAATAATTCACGCCATAATAGGTCATGATTACGGTCCCCCATCCAAATAATGTTGCAAGATTATAAGCATATAGACTATTCAGTTTAGGGATAATCCGCATGTGCAGGATAAATGCATAAACGAGTATGGTTACTAGCGCCCAAGTTTCTTTGGCATCCCATCCCCAATACCGGCCCCAGGATTCATTAGCCCACACTCCACCAAGATAGGTACCTACACTCACCATGATCAGACCGCCGATTAAAGTCATCTCACTGATATAGGACATTTCTCTAACCATCCTAACGATCCGGTCGCGATTTGATTGAGTCAGAAATATCATCAGGATAAGATTGATGAGACCGGTAATCGCTCCTAACATTAAAAATCCATAGCTTCCTGCTTCTAATGAAACATGAATAGTTAACCAATAAGATTTCAATACAGGAACTAATGGAGTTATCTCCGGGTCGAGGTAACTCAGGCTGGCTACTAGCAAAACCGTTGCAGCTAATACCATCGTCGCTGCAAGCCCTCCTAGCGATTTTCGTGTGAATATGATCCCAGCCAATGTTGTAGTCCAGGCTATATAGATCATGGATTCATATCCGTTACTCCAAGGTGCTCGGCCGGATACATACCACCTCAGACCTAGACCTGTTGTGTGGAAAAGAAAACCTAAAACCACCAAAGAAAAAAGTATTTTATAGATTCCGTTCCATTGAAAAGATGGCTTGAATATTGAGAAAAATAATAAGAATAAGAAAACGAGGCCCAGCATCATATAAAAGAATGCCAACCGGCTAAAAACATGTAAATTATTAAGCAAGATTTCTGCACGTACTTTTAATTCAGAGGGAATCACGGCAGCTCCTTTTTCTTTTTGGAAGACCGATAATTCATCAATCATTTTATCAACCAACCCATAGTCATCCGAATGCATTGCATCTCTGAGTGCTGGTAAATATGCATCGAAAAACCGCTGTGCTTGAGTAGAATTTTCTTTCGCCTGGAGAGGGTCATCTACTTTATTAGAAATCCAAATGTTATTTGGATCATTCTCTATAGGAATGATTTTAAAAAGTCTTCCTGAATACACCAAACTGGTAATATTTACTTTCTCATCTATCTTCATTAATTCTTTCTCGAACACCCCTCTATCAATAGGTTGTAAGCTATAGGCTCGGCGGACCTCTTCTCTGAGCACATAATCCCCTTTGGCAGTAAAAAAATCAACAAAGGAGGCATATTCAGAGGAGACACCTAATAACTTTTGGATATCTTGGTGTTTTCCCAGTTTAATCATGGGAATACTGTTCCAGTCACGGCTGTCAGCAAACATACCCAGGATAACTTGGTCAGCCGTTAGATCTTTAAAACTTTCACTTTTGGTAAGCTTTCTCATGATCTCCCTACTTAGGGTGTGCATTGGTTTCATCCGACCTTTAAAATCCTGAACCACGAGGCTACTGAACTTTTTAGCATGATGTTCGGCTACTATGTGTTGAGATTGAACCGGATTCACCACTTTTTGCCCGCTTGAAGTTGATGGCATAAAGATAGCCACCAAAAACAATAGGGCAGTTATTTGGTTTGCTCTCATTCTTTTGATGTTTTGTGCTACTTTTTGAAATCTACTTTTTTTACTGAATAATGAAAGAATCAAACCTACAGTGAGTAAGAAATAGCCAAGATAAGATATCCAGGTGCCCCAAAAATCGTGGTTAACGCTGAGATAAGTTCCTTGCTCATCTTTATCAAATGAAGATTGAAAAAATCGATATCCACTGTGATCCAATATGTGATTCATATAAATACGATAGTCCTTTTTGATCTGCTTTCGATTATCAATAAGCTGAACCTCGCTTGCATAGGAAGCTGCACTATTCGTGCCAGGATAACGCTCCATAATAAAATCATAAAGCTTAATATCAAATGGTAAAGCCTTCGTCTTGGCTCCATAAGAAATGCCCAAATCAAAATTATCCCAGTTGACAATTGTGGGTCTTCCCAATACGCCCTTTTTCCCAAATACATAGGTTTGTTTTGTTATCCCGTTGACAGTTAAATCTAATAGAAGCGCCGTTATACTTTCATTTTTAACTTTTGGATCTTCAGAAACAATTTTAACTATTCCTTGATGGTTAAAGTCACCAAATACAAAACTATTCATCCCGTCAGAATACATTGAACGTAATCTTAAAGGGTAATAGTCGGATGATGGGAATAGCGTATCCAATTGTTGCGTTGCCATCACCATCTGGGTCAATATTCGATCTGATTTGATAAGCAAGTTGTTTTCCTCAAATAGAATATTAATCGCGTCAGGAATATAGTTTTCATTAAAATTATAAAGGACATTCTTTATAGTCCGTGACTCTCCTTGACCGACAAAATATTCTTCACGTCCTGATGACCCTGCAACTACTATTTTAATTATTGGAGATCCTTCCGCAGTTGACTCTAGTTGTTGAACAGGATTAGGAATAAAATCTCTAACTCTAACTTCTAAAAGATCATTACCTATTTGGTAAGATTCATTAAACCGATTATTTCCTAAACTAGCAAATAAAACAGGTTCACTAAATTCATACTTTTGTTTGTCTTTAATAACTTCATATTGAAGGTATGTTTCTGCTGACAAAAATGTATTTGAGCTATTGTTTTCTCTAATATGCATGATGCCCTCATATCCAAAATACCGGGTCACTCCTGCTCCTATCAATATTATGATCATGGAAATATGGAAGGTAAGTAAGGCCCATCTTCGCTGCTGTATCATTCTGAAACGTGAAACATTGAATAAAATACAAATTCCAAATAACAACAATAACAACTCAAACCACCAGGCCTTGAAAACTACCTTTTGAGCCGCACTGGTCCCATAATCATTCTCAATAAAAGTAGCCACACCAATAGATATAGCAAATAATAATATGTAAATACCTGCTGCTCTTGTATTAAAAAGAGGATTGATATACTTTTTTGTCAATTCTAAAAGTTTGTCCATTTTGAATTCTATGCGTGCTGTGTCTCAAAAATAATTTTGGCCACCAAAGATATGCACGGGCTTTTTAAAGAAAAGGAAATATTTAAAAAAGATTATATTTTTTCCCATGCATAACGTTTGTTTTTAGGATTAATAGTTTATGTCAAGAGTGCAAATGGATATTAACCCTGGATAAAGTTCTTAGAGATTAGAACGGTAGAATCCAGCCTTTGTTGAAGCATTTGGCTATATTTTAATCATCCCTACTACTTTCCGGTAAATGACGGTTTGCGTTTTTCAATAAATGCAGCAAGGCCCTCTTTATAGTCCGCAGTTTGAGAAGCAGAAGTCTGTAGCTGTTCTTCGATTCGTAGCTGAAGGTCCAGATCATTCCCCATGGAATCATTCAAGGCTCTTTTAGTCAATCCAAGTGCTTTGGTAGGAAGTGCAATAAGTTGATCAGCCAATTCTGCAACTTGCTCTTCTAGCAATTCATCTTTAACAACTTGATAAATCATACCCATATGGTAGGCTTCCCTGGCCGAGACTTTGTCACCTAGCATCATCAAAGCGGATGCTCTTCCCAAACCAATCAATCGCGGCAAGAAAAACGTTCCCCCACTGTCGGGAATAAGTCCAATTTTTGAAAATGCCTGAATAAAACTTGCTGACTCTGCAGCAATTACCATATCACAGGCTATAGCTATATTAGCCCCAGCACCAGCTGCTACACCATTGACGCAACCAATAATCGGCTTCAGTAACCACCTGATTTTTCGAATAATTGGATTATAATGTTCTCCAACAATCCTTGAAAATTCAGGTCCATTAGGATCCACAACTTCCTTGAGGTCTTGTCCTGCGCAGAAGGCCTTCCCCTTTCCTTTGATGATAATCGCTCTAACC
>JAHEJC010000351.1 GCA_024639065.1 Lewinellaceae bacterium
GAAAGGGGGTAATTCCGAACATCAGCTGACTTTCGTCTTTGGAAAAAGTTGGAGTGTAGTCTTTCGATAAGGTGTAATCTTTAGGCAGATAAGACCCTAATGAAGCGGCAACAATCTGCATTTTATCTGGGTTTGAAAATTCCCAAACCATCAAATCATAAGGTCTAATTCTTGCTTTGCTAGTATCTAAATCAGCTAGGAGGGCTAATTTATTTCCATTTTCCGACCAGACTAAATTGGTATATTTTCCTTGACCTTCATACACTTTGGAAGCCAATTTTGTTCCTAGGTCATATATCCATACTCCATCAATCAGCGTGCTGTCTTTTTTTAAGTTTACGGCAGCCATTCTGCCTCCATCTTTAGAAATTGTATAACTAGAGATATGGAGTAAAGTATCTTCACTTCGGTTTTCAGTATGATGGATTACCAAAGGAAATGCCTTGGATTTTTTCTTTGTGATAGTATCTGAAACCTGATAAGCAATAAGGCCTCCTCCTTCCTCAGGAACCTTGAAAGATTCTAAGTTTGGAATTTTTAATAACCTTTTATCACCTAAATAATAAATCCCCAGCGTATCCTTGGGCATTTCTTTTTCTTTGGTTTTAGCTCTTTTTAAGGCACGGGTGTTGGCTTCTGTATTTTTAATGATAAAGACATAGGCACGGTTATCATAAGTTAATTTTGCGTTGTGAGCGCGGTTAAAAGTAAGTGATTTACCGGAAGAAACTTCATAAAGATGAGCAACTGGGTCGCCAAGGTGAGTAGACGTGGTGTAACTTATCCATTTTCCATCGGCACTAATTTTTTGATTTGATATCGAACTCCATTCATCCCAAACTTGATAATCCATTTTCTTCTGACCACTTGATTGTCCAAATGAGAAAAGGCAGCCAAACAAGAACATTGCTGCATAAATAAGTTTCATATTTTTACTTTAGTAATTTTGAATGAATTGACATTTAAACAATCAAAAACTAATAATGATTAATATAGCTATTGGAAAAAAATAAAAATTTTAATAGCTTCAACAATATCAGGTCAAAAGATACCGTTTCTTAATTAACTTACCAAGATGCACAGACTTTTTTAGTCTATCCGAATCAACTTCATTAAAATTGCAAGTACATAGCTTTTCTCAATAATTACATACAGTTGTATTTATTTTGAAAATTCCATATGCTTTTTTCCGGCCAATTGGATAGGGCCAGAACCAGACATTTTTCGGGAGGATGTATCGAATAATTTGTTTGGGGTATGGCCCGATTCCTTTTTTTGGAATGGTAAAGAAATAATAATTTCCTTCACTCGATCATATATAAATTGCGTATTTTTAAGAGGTAGTGCATCAACTCTACCTCTTTTTTATGCAGCTAAATTCCAGTAGGCGACAATTTTTGGAAAATATTTCACAATGTACGGGTGGTTTATCTTTGTTTTTTTTGCCTAAATCATTACAAAATTCTTTTCTAGATAATGTGATGCTTCCAATAAACAGTGATATCACTCACCTGGAAGATTTTTGGCATGTAATTCGGCAGGCCTATTCTATTTCTCGAGGAATCATAAATTTGAATAATGGAGGAGTTTCACCACAGCCGGTGGTTGTTCAGGAAGCAGTCGAGCATTACCAAAAATTGAGCAATGAAGCTCCTTCCTATTATATGTGGAGAATTTTAGATAAAGGTAGAGAGCCCCTCAGGTCACGACTTGCTAGCTTATTAGGTGCCCAAGAAAATGAAGTCGCCATTCACCGAAATACTACTGAAGCTATTGACAATGTAATTTTTGGTCTTCCATTGAAAGCTGGTGATGAAGTGATACTTTCCAAGCAAGATTATCCGAATATGATCAACGCCTGGAAACAGCGCGAACTCCGCGAAGGGATCATTTTAAAATGGATTGACCTGGAAATGCCTTCCGAAGAAGTAGACTACTTTGTCACTAAATACCAAGAAAAAATCTCTGATCGCACCCGATTAATCCATCTAACCCACGTAATAAATTGGAATGGTCAAATCATGCCTGCCAAAGAAATTGTACAAATGGCACATCGCCAAGGAATTGAAGTGTTGCTGGATGCTGCACATAGTTTTGCTCAATTTCAATTTGATATCAAAGAAATCGGTTGTGATTACATGGGCACAAGTCTGCATAAATGGCTGGGCGCTCCATTTGGGACAGGACTATTGTATGTTCGAGCGGATAAAATAAGCAAGTTGTATCCATTAATGTCTAGCCCTGATCCATTGAGTAGTGATATTAGAAAGTTTGAACATTTGGGAACTAGATCTTTCCCAATAGAACAAGCGATTAGCCATGCAATCGATTTTCACTTAATGATTGGGTGGGATCGCAAATATAAGCGATTACATTATTTGAAAAATTATTGGATGGATCAATTAGAGGAAATTTCCGGTGTGCAGATTAAAACTTCTAAGCATCCAGCTTTTGGTGGGGCCATTGGATTATTCAGTAAAGATGGAGCAGAAATAAGTGAAATCTATGGTTATTTATTTAATAAATACGGCATTCACACCAGTCCTTCAAATTGGAATGGAATTGAAGGGATTAGGATAACTCCAAATGTCTATACCAGTTTAGAAGAGCTGGATCGATTAATAGCAGCTGTGCAAGCCTTTCAAAATTAAATAATCTCTTCACTGCTTCATTACCTGACCTCTTTGTTTTCTTCTCAATTGATCCGCATCAGTGTCTCCTAGTCTCCATTGTCTTCCTGGTCTCTCTGTCTCTGGGTCTCTTCGCGATCCCCATCGAATCTCGTTTCTCGTTTCTATAATCTTTTCCTATCTTCCAAATTGAAAAGTTTAAATAAATAAGTTGAAATATGTCAAGTGCACAAAACAAAACATGGTTTGGCCATCCTAGGGGATTGGCTACTTTATTTTTCACTGAGATGTGGGAACGTTTCAGCTACTATGGAATGAGGGCACTGCTGGTTTTGTTTTTGTCTGCTGCCTTAGTAGATAAGGGAATGGGTTTATCTAATGCTGAAGCCAATGCTATTTATGGACTCTACACCGCATTTGTATATCTATTGGCACTACCAGGCGGATGGATTGCAGATAATCTATGGGGACAGCGAAAGTCGGTTTGGTACGGTGGAATAATTATCGCAATGGGTCACTTCAGTATGGCGATCCCCTCAAATTTTACTTTTTTTATGGGGCTGGTATTAATAGTTATAGGTACCGGTTTACTTAAGCCAAATGTATCCACGATGGTTGGTGATCTTTATCCAGAGGGCGGATCGAGGCGAGATGCAGGATTTTCAGTATACTATATGGGTATTAATTTGGGTGCTTTCTTAGGCCCACTTTTATGCGGTTATTTTGCTGAAAACATCGATTGGCATGTAGGTTTTGGATTGGCCGGAATTGGTATGGTGATCGGCCTTCTCCAATACAGGTTTACCGGAAAATATTTGGGCGATATCGGTATTTTACCTAAAGCTAAAGAAGAGGAACAAGATGATGGGGCATCCCCTCACGAAGATGCTTATAATCGAAAATATGCACTGGGATTGGTGGCTGTTTTGATTACAGGAGTCATAATAGCTCAATTGGTTGGATGGGTAGACATGACCACGGCTCAAGGGGTAGCAGAAGCATTAGGATTTATTATTATTTCTATTGTAGCTGTTTATTTCATATATATCTTTTTGGCTGGTGGGCTTACTCGAATACAAAAGAAAAAAATGGGGGCTATTATTGTCATTTTTGTAGCCGCTGCCGTCTTTTGGTCCGGTTTCGAACAAGCAGGCAGTTCTTTAAACTTATTTGGAAAATATTTCACAGAACGAATGATTGGTGCTTGGGAAGTTCCGGCCAGCTGGTTTCAATCGATTAATTCCTTTTTTATTATTTTATTTTCTCCGGTATTTGGATGGCTGTGGATTCAATTAGCGAAAAAAAACCTCAACCCATCCAGTCCACTGAAATTTGCATTTGGACTGATTTTCCTGGCTTTGGGATTCTTTGTGATGGTCGCAGCCGCGAAAGTGGTTGCCAGCGGAATGGCTGGAGAATCTAAAGCTTCTCCTTTCTTTTTAATTCTCACTTACTTCTTACATACCGTTGGAGAATTGTGCCTCAGCCCGATTGGGATGAGTACTTTTACAAAGCTTTCTCCTAAACGTTACGTAGGTCAAATGATGGGCATTTGGTTTGTAGCTACATCCTTGGGTAATCTGATTGCCGGATTAGTGGCTGGTAAATTTGATTTTTCTCTGTTCGATAAATCAGATAAAGCATTGGGCGTTTTGACAGAGGCTGATCAGGTAACCCCTGACATGCTAGAAAAAATTGATCAAAATGTTAAGGACGCGATAGGTTCTGACCTCATTGAGGCAGGAGACCTTGAAGGTATGCGTACTTCGGTCACACAACTGATCGAACAGGTCTCAACGGAATCATTGCCTCAAATGCCGAGCCTTTTTTGGTCCATAACCATGTTCATAGGTATAGCAGGCTTATTGATGTTGTTGTTTCACCCTGTAGTGAAAAAGTGGATGGGGGATGTGCATTAAGCGGAAATCGCGCTGGATGGACTATTAAGAGCTTCGGGAAAATAAAAAGGTTCATTCATCTAATTTTAAAAACGAATACCGGTCATATGAAAAATGTAATTAAATTTTTATACATCCCTTCATTCATATTTCTGCTTAGCTATCCTATACTGGCACAATCCAGTAAGTTAGATAAACTCAAAAAGGAAGTTCAGCAGAAAATCGATGACCAGGCTAAAATGGCTCAGGTGATGGTTGACAAAATTTTCAGTTTTGCCGAATTAGGTTTTCAGGAAATTGAAACTTCCAAATACATCACCGGAATTCTTGAAGAAAATGGATTTGAAATCGAGCATGGAATTTCCGGAGTTCCAACTGCCTGGACAGCAACTTGGGGGTCAGGTAAACCAGTAATAGCTATTGGGAGTGATCTCGATTGTATCCCAAAAGCATCACAAAAGCCAGGAGTAGCTTATCACGATCCAATTATAGAAGGGGCTCCTGGACACGGGGAGGGACATAATTCTGGAAGTGCTTTAAATGTGATTGCAGCTTTGGCAGTTAAGGAAATAATGGAGAGAGAAAATATTCAAGGTACGCTAATGCTGTGGCCTGGAGTTGCTGAAGAATTAGTAGCAACAAAGGCATTTTTCACGCGTGATGGTTATTTTGATAGTGCAGATATGTGCATTTTTACACACGTAAGTTCCAATTTGAGTGTTTCTTATGGACAAGCCAGAGGAACCGGTCTTATTTCCGTAGAGTATACCTTTGAGGGTGAATCAGCTCATGCTGCAGGATCTCCCTGGAGAGGACGCAGTGCAGCCGATGCTACTGAATTGATGAATATCGGATGGCAATATGCTCGTGAGCATTTGGATCCATTGCACCGATCTCACTCCGTAATTAACAATGGAGGGGATCAGCCGAATGTAGTTCCTTCTAAGGCGTCTATTTGGTATTATTTTCGGCATGTGACCTATCCAAAAATTATGGAAGTTTATGAAAGAGCGAATGAGATTGCCGATGGAGCTGCTATGATGACTCGAACCAAATTGACGAAAAAAGTATTAGGGTCAGCATGGCCTAGACATTTCAACCAAGTTATTGCAGAGAATATGTATCAAAATATCCGGGAAGTAGGGCTTCCGGACTGGTCCGAAGAGGATCAAATCTTAGCTGAAGCGTTACAACGGGAAGTCAATTCGAATGATACCAGCGGATTAGATATTAAATTAGATACACTGCGGGCACCTACACGACAATTCTTTAGTGGTGGATCTGATGATATTGGAGACATATCCTGGAAATTGCCTACCGTAACCATGCGTTTTCCAAGCAACATACCTGGACTTCAAGGGCATCATTGGTCAAATGCAGTAACCATGGCAACTCCGATAGCCCATAAAGGGGTGATCGCCGGAGCCAAAGTTGAGGCAATGACACTATTAGATTTTTTGTTACAACCTAAATTAATAGATGATGCATGGGCTTATTTTAAAAATGAACAAGGTATGAAACAAGAATATACCCCTATGGTAGGGCCTGAGGACAAACCGGCTGTTCATCTCAATGCAGATATTATGGAAGAATTCAGGCCACAACTAGAAAAATATTATTATGACGAATCCAAATATGATTCTTATTTAGAACAGTTAGGAATCGAATATCCTACAATTAGGAAAGATGATTAATGACTCTCAGTCAAATAAATTAAAAACAAAAAAAGGTCAGTATCTTTCACTGACTTTTTTTTATGACCATGGAGGTAAAACTAGGTTGATTAATTATTAATTATACCGATAACCAAATAATGATAAAACATATTGTATTTGATTTGGGAGGCGTACTTATTGATTGGGATCCTCGGTATCTCTATCGTAAAATATTTGACACTGAAGATGAAGTAAATCATTTCTTAACCCAGATATGTGATATGGAATGGAATGAACTTCAAGACGCAGGAAGAAATATTGAACAAGGTATGGAAGAACGAATTCAAAAATATCCGCACTATGAAAAGGAAATACTTGCTTATTATAATCGATGGCCAGAAATGTTGGGTGGACCAGTCCAGGAAGTGGTCGATATACTTGGGTTAATCGCCCAAAATGGTGAACACAATCTATTTGGAATAACCAATTGGTCACATCAGACATTTCCCATTGCTAGAAAATATTATTCCTTTCTTTCTGTATTTCAGGATATAGTTATTTCTGGTGTGGAAAAAGTAAAGAAACCGGATCCCAGGATTTATCATATTTTACTCAGTCGCCAGCAACTAAATGCAATTGAATGTTTATTCATCGATGATAATATCCGAAATGTAAGAGGCGCTAGGGAAGTAGGTATGAAAGCCATTCAATTCATTTCACCCAACCAATTAAAATTGGATCTAAAAATCTGGAATATTTTGAAATGAAATCCTTTTCGTACAATCTGCGTACAAAACTATTTTTAAGATTAAAAAAATAGATGGATTAGAACTAAAAAATAGAAGCAGTATTAATCAGACTGGCTTGATGAGGAATTACAGGCTCAATTAAAATTATCTCCGAAAACTCAATATTATCTTGTTTATCCTCAAATTTCAGTTGGTAATAAAGATTTTCTGTATCTGGTTGAAATT
>JAHEJC010000041.1:0-15502 GCA_024639065.1 Lewinellaceae bacterium
TGCAAATGAATAAAAATGAAGCAGCAGCACTTAGAAAAATCTTTAAGGAAAAAGAAAAAAAACAACGTATGATCATTGAAGTAGAAGAGGCCGTGACTGCTGGTGAAAGAGGCCTTCATGCGTTGAACCAAATGGTAGGGCATTTGAATAAGGCAAGGAATTGGGGACAATGGGATATGGCAAATCGTGGGCCTATGCCTGGCATGATGAAACACAGCTCAATTGATCGAGCAAGGTCTGTTTCTTACCAGGTTAAAATTGATCTACAAAAGTTTTCAGATGAATTGCGGGATGTATACGGTGAATCTTTCAATTTTCCCTTTCAAATTGAGTCCTTCTCGGGCTTTTTGGATATGTTTTTTGATAATTTGATTTCAGATTGGATCATTCAAAATAAAATTAAAAACTCTTTGGCCAATTGCTTAGCAGTACGAGATAAAGTCGTTCGTTTAGTAGGGAGCTTGAAAGCAGAGATACCCGCAATCAACGCAGAGATAAAACAGCTTGAACAAAATCGAAAGAAAATCATTATAACATCTAATTAAATTAGTAACATTTATCATGAAAATTAAATTAACCGTACTCCTTATCTGTTTAGTCAGTGTATTAAATGCACAATCTTTATTAGATCTTAAAGTTGATGTGGCTTTTTTGGCCAGTGACCTTTTAGAAGGTCGATCCAGCGGCAGTGTTGGAGAAGCGCTGGCTTCAGATTATATTATTAATCGATTTAATGAAATCGGTTTGTCCCCGGCTGGCGAAAATAATACTTGGACCCAGCACTTCGAATTCCCGGAAGTTTTAAACGTACATGGAACCACATCGGAGAGTGATAAATTAATCAAAGGGAATAATGTAATAGGACTCATCCAGAACCATGCAAAAAAAACGATCATTTTGGGTGCTCATTATGACCATTTAGGTTATACTCATTCGGGATCTAGATACACTGGCGGAGAAGCTATACACAATGGCGCCGATGACAATGCCAGTGGCGTGGCAGCAATGTTATATGTGGCAGAATATCTTCATAAGCATAAGGTAGAGGATTTCAACTATTTGTTTATTGCTTTTTCAGGTGAAGAGTATGGATTGTTCGGTTCCAAGTATTTTACTCAATCACCCACTATTGTGTTAGGAGATGTAGCTTGTATGATAAATTTAGATATGGTCGGACGAATGAATAAAGAAAATACTTTGGTTGTAAATGGTGTAGGCACATCGCCTATATGGAAACCGTTATTAGAAGAAGTGAAGGAAAATCTAAACATCACCACTACGGAGTCTGGAATCGGACCTTCAGATCATACCTCTTTTTATTTGAAAGATATACCGGTTGTACATTTGTTTACCGGTCAGCATATGGACTATCATAAGCCATCCGATGATCCTTTTCTAGTTAATTATTTAGGGTTGGAAGAAGTTTCTAAGTTTATTACCAGGCTTATTATGAATATGGATGCAGAGGCTGAAATTCAATTTACTAAGACCAAAGATAATGAGGAGCGCAAAGCTGCCAAGTTTAAAGTCTCTCTGGGGGTAATGCCTGACTATACCTACAGTGGAGAAGGGATGCGAATCGATGGAGTGATAGAGGGCAGAACAGCCCAAGAAGCGGGATTACAAGATGGTGATATCATCATTAAGCTTGGAGAAACCGTGATCAACGATATTTATGATTATATGGATGCACTAAGTACTTTTAAGAGTGGCCAGGAAACCGAAGTTATAGTAAAAAGAGGTAGTAAAACGGAGAAAAAAGTTGTGACTTTTTAAAAAAAACTATATCCTATAATAATTCTTAATTGGTGCTTTTTAATTTAATAATAGTATTTGCATAACATCCAGCAAAAGATAATTGATTTATTTGCTCTGAGGAAACTTCCTTTATTGATAGAGTGGGGTGGCTTGAAATCGGAAAGCATCTTGGCTAAACTTGAAGCACTCCAAAAAGATATCTATTTACTCGATAAATCGCTAGAAGAACATTTTGACATAAATCCAGAGCAGCTTGCTTTCTATTGGGAACGGATTACTAAACACCTTTATGATTTGGATTATACCCCGGCTCAAGCTCAAGAAATGCTTTATTCACTCAAAGTATATGAACAAGGAGAATTAGATATTCGTAAAAACATATTACCACACACTGTTCGAATTAGACCTTTTTATTACTTCAAATCTTGTGATGTCAAACTCCTAAGAAAAATTATCTATGATCAATCTTCATCGTTAAAATCTAAAATTCCATGCGTGCATTGGATATTGTTTGATTTTATCACTGAGTTAATTGATGATATCGAAGATGAAATGGAAGATCGGACTATCTATAATGGTAATCGTTTTCTTTTTTCTCTTTTTTATAGGGGAGTCAATCAAACCATCGTAGAATATAATGGGTTTTTATACTATTTAAAAGGTTCTTTACAAAAGATGAAATCTATTCTGAATCCAGAAATTTTTAAATTGACTGAGCAGGTTTACAGCGATGCGAATCAACACTTGAAGCATTTTAAATTTAATCCTGAGCCACCTTTTATTTTGTCCCGGAAAGCAATAAAATTAGCTTAAAGTAGATCGATTATACCAGTTCATTGCCTAGTTTAGTCGAAAACAAAAACAAAATTGTAAGAAATCAATTCTAAAAATGCAATTGAATGATACGCTTTTTTATCTTATTTCATTTGGCTTTTGTAGATTTCCTGGTTGAATGAAGATAGACAACTAGATTAATCCTCTACATTTATGGAATGAATCCAATTCGTAAGGGTATAATCTTTGCCCTCCTTGGGACCTTATTTTTTTCCACGAAAGCCATTTTTGTTAAATTAGCTTACCAATACGATGTAGATCCAATTACCTTATTGCTGCTGAGGATGTTATTTGCTCTTCCATTTTATAGTGGTTTAGCCGTGTGGTATAGTCAAAAAGTAAAATCATCCATTCATTTGTCGAAGAGAGATTGGCTATTATTGCTTATAACGGCACTACTTGGATACTATATTTCTAGTTTTTTGGACTTCAAAGGTTTGCAGTTTATAGGAGCTAGTCTAGAGCGTTTGATCCTTTTTATTTTCCCATCTTTTGTAGTAATCATGAGCTGGATTTTGTTTAAAGAAAAAATTCAAAAAAGCGTATATATTGCATTGATATTCAGTTATATAGGCTTATTAATAGTTTTTTCTTCACAACTATTGGAATTACAGATTGGAGAGGACTTTTGGAAAGGTGCTGGATACATATTGTTGTGTGCGGTTACGTTTGCCTTATTTTATATAGGGAATCAGTGGCTCATACCTAAAATGGGCGCCTTTTCTTTCACTAATATAAGCATGTTGATAGCTTGTCTAGCCGTAATAATCCATTATGTTTTGCAGATAGATTCGTGGACGGAGCTTTTCGAATGTAGTTGGCCGGTTTACCTATATGCCGCTTTAATGGCATTTGTAAGCACAGTGATTCCTAGTTATTTTGTAAGTTATTCCATTCAGTTAATTGGAGCATCCAAGTCCTCAATAATTTCTAGTTTTGGTCCGGTTTCTACCATCTTATTAGCTTACTTGTTCTTAGATGAGCGCCTTTCCTGGATTCAAGTTGTGGGAGGAATTTTGATTATCGTATCGATCACCAAATTAAACATCACCCGGAAAATAATTGTAAAGAAGGCTTCTTAGGCCTGAATTTTTATTAGGATAGAATTTAAAGATTAGTGGAAATCCTCTTTGGAATTGGTCAAGATCCTTGGAGGCCGTCTTAAAATCAGCCCATGGTGGTTATTGTTGTTTTTCCTGAAGTTTCCAGATACTAAAGTTTCTGCCTTGTTTGGAATACTCCAAGATGGCCGTGGTGTCCAGCTGCATAATGATACTATCAAGTGGCTGACTATAATCGATCCTGACAATTCCATTTCTATTATATTTCATATAGGCAGAAAAATCTAATCGGATTGGGTAGCGATATTCCAGTTCATCGATAATATCTTCAATTCTTTCTAATGTTCCACGTGGGGGCGGTGGAGGTGGGGGTTCTTCACGAATGGTTTCATCTTTGAAATCCTCGCCGTTATAGGAAAATGATTCACCTTCTTTCACTTCGACACCATTTTCATAGTCCACTATGTCCGAGAATCTTACCAGACCTTCTTTGTTTTCCACGGTGGAAATTACACTATCCGAAAAGGTAGAAAAAATAGTGCCGAGCACTGTAATTGCTGCTGGATAGGATTCGACAATGAATGGTCGATTAGGATCCGTAACTATATCAAAGGTGGCGGTGCCATTTTTTAATACGATTTTTCTTTCTGTAAAGGATGCTTTTATTTCTCTTGGATAAATGACCGTTGTCTTCGGATCATCCAACATGATTTTAGATCCATCAGATAGCTCTATAACCAGATCATTAGAATTACTGGTATTTAATTTCTCCGCCAGTTCCTGACCCGAGATTTCTATATAAGGAGATCGGTTTAAATACAAAAAAGTGGCTATGCTAGCAACGAGTAAAAAACTGACCGCAACAGCAATCCTTCTCCAAAGTACTCTGCGTTTAGCAGAATTGCCTGTGTCTTCCGAAGCAGTTCGTCCAGTCGACTCTCTATCTGATTCTTGTATATTTGGTGAAGAACCTTGTGCAGGATCTGTGGTAGGAGCAATAGAATCTTCTTTGATAAGATGCTCGATCTTATTCCAGGCTGACGTAGCGTCCAGAGTTCTGAATTGCTGTAATGAACCACTTTGGTTCCAAATTTTAGCATACATTTCAAACTCTTGAAGATTTGAAGGATCTTCAGCCATCCAATGCTGGATTTTCGCTTCTAAGTCATCAGAAGCAAAACCAGTAATATATAGTAGTATGTCATCTACCTTAATCATTCAATCTTATATTACTCCACTGGTATGACGTGGTTCAACTTTAATGCCACAAAAAACGTGACAAAAAATTAAACTTTGTCTCTCAGCAGACCACAAAGGCTCTCCAAAGCCCTAGCCATATTGTACTCAACCGTTCTCTTCGAGATGTTTAAATATTCGGCAATCTCGTCATATGTTAAGCCTTCCAGCTTATTTAATTTAAAAACTTCACGATACTTAGGTTTAATTTGATCCAATGCCCATAAAATCTTTTCTTTTATGCGATAGGACTCATCATATGATTTCATTTCATACTGATTCCCTTTGGACATCTGGAGAATTTCGGCTTTTTTCTTAGTTTCCGTTTTTCTCTTCCTAATGTAATCAATCGTAGAGTTTTTTGCCGATTGGTACAAATAACTTTGAATAGAAGTCTGAATCGATATCTTACGTCGATTTTCCCAAAGCTTAACGAAAGTAGATTGGACAATTTCCTCACTTACTTCCCAGCTTCGGACATATTGGTTAACGAAGTTACACAATGGACTGTAATACTCCTCGAAAACACTCTTAAATTCACCTCTATTCGTCAATGGGTTTGACATACACTATCTATCTATCTGAACAATTTGATCTTGCAAACGCAATTAATAAAATGTTAAATTCTAAACGTCATATTTCAAAAACTAAGCCAAAATCTTGGACGATTATGGTAATCGGAATAATTAAGTTTAAAATGGAATTATGGGTAAAAGCTAAAAACCTATTTTTGAATCTGACACTTTTAAGATGTTTGATAGGATGAATTCGTTACAAATTTTTTCATTTTTTTTTACAAATGTTTTCTTCCTGACACTAAGAATTTTTTATTGGTACTCTAAGTTCAAGCAAATCAGTAAATTAAACATATTTTTTATCGTATTAAGTAGTTTAATTTTTTTTCAATTTTTTTTAATAATTTGACCTAAGGTCAAATTAAATGTTGAGTCCAGCTTATAAATAGATAAATCTATGACCGCGTGGTTGACCCCTTTTTAATTTATTTTAGTTTTTTTATAGGTGCCAAAGATCTTTCTTTGGATACTCTATTCGTTCAAATCTTCAGCAGGTTGCTATGAATTTTATCCATCAGGGGTCTTCCATTTTGATTATTGCTGTCCTATAGAAGGCTGTAAGCCAAGGCTTTTTTACTTCATTAATGATCTGTGGAAATAGCCTTCAATCATGCGATCGAAGCAGTTGAAGCTGAGGAAAAAGATTGGTAAAATTTAAAAAGTAAATAGGGCTTTTTCAGTTTTACCTTGACTCAAGTTTACCCAGACTAAAGGTAAAAAATTGTCCTAAATAAATTGCTGTTAGCAGTGAACGTGGCTGATAGATGTATTAAAAGTAACATTTTTGGTTGGAGCTTTTAGGATCTCAAAAATCTCAAGAAGAACCTAAACCAGGTGTATTAAATGAATTCTAGCGTTTAAACTGAGATTGAAACTTGTCAGAATCATTAAACCGATCTAATGAGAACATTGGGTTAACGTTCGCTTGCCCTGAAACTAACTGAGTAACGTGAGATCCGATAGATGGGCCCAGCTTAAAAGCATGGCCTGATCCTCCTCCAATTATAAGTATATCCTTGCGTTGTGGATGGAAATCAATTATAAAATTTCCATCCGTAGTATTCGTATATTGACAAACCCTTGCTTCGGATATTTTGGGGTGCATAAAAGTTGGAAACCTAAAGCGCATGTAATCTTTTATGGCCTCTATTTTTTTGGGGGTAGGGAGCCTGTCATCTTCTTCTAAGTCAATTTCGCTTAACCGGGAATCATCAGCCATTTTAAACCCTCTTTGATCGGTAAATGGGATTCCATAATAATTACGCTCAGAAAGATCAATCCAGGCCGGCATTGAAGAAGTATTGAAGGAGGGGTTTGGCGCGGACAATGAAAAATAATAAATTTCCTGCCTGGAAATCATCAGTTTATTTCCCAATAGGTTTTTCAACAATGATTTTAGCCAGGGACCGCATGCCAGCACCACAAAATCTGAGTCATGATCAATAATCTTATAATTGAAATCCTCAAGTCGATTTTCATCGACCGGAATTTGCTCTTGGATATAGGTTCCCCCAGCCTGAACAAACAATTTTTTTATTAATTGACAGCCTAGTCGAGCCATTAAATATCCACTGTTGGGCTCATAATAAGTCTTATGAATACCTTTTAAACTAAACTGAGGGAAACGATTTCTAGTTTCGTTTAATGAAATAGAATCAATCGGCCAATCAATTTTTTTTAAGTAATCGAAGGCATAATCTCCATACGCTGTCTCATTACCGAACATCCAAAGGCATCCTACCGGGTAGAATAATTGATTACCTAATTTGGATTCTATTTTTTGCCATTGCTCTAATGAATACTGAACCCAGTCCATATATAGATCATCCTTGCCATAGATGCCACGAATCAAGCGCGATTCTCCACCAGAACTTGATCTGGTGTGTCCTGGATAGTAGGCTTCATATAAGTTGACCTGATGTCCTGCGTCTAATAACTTATAGGCACTCCACATGCCCATCACGCCTGCACCAATAATGGATATTTTCATCCTGTTTAAAGCTGAAGTTTATTTATAATGGTTGCAGGTAGTGCTGCTTTATTAGCCGTTATAGAAATGGTCTTCATTTTTAAATAAGCGGTTGACATATACACATATCCGTCATATGGTCCGCGTTCACCCCACGAGTTTTTGACCTTGTAATACTTAATACCATCTTGGTCTTTCGCAGAACCAACTATATGCATCAGATGATCATCTGTAGTAGAAAAATTTTCAAAATTATTCTGACGATTTTCTTGGTTTACTTCTATTTCATCATGTTTGGATTGATACCATTCTTTAGAAATATCCTCTGCTGGAAGAATAGCAATGCCATGTCCAGCTGAAAAGGTAATTTCACTCACATCACCATCCCAGGAAATTGAATATCCCTTACTCAAGGCATAATCAATACTTTCAACCAGCTCGTCAAGGCGGACGTTAAAATATTGACCATTGGAATAATTATCAGGAATTTCGAGAACAAATTCTTTATAGTAGGGGTGGTGATTGAATGAGGTGATACTTATATATTCCTGGTCAACAAGATTCAATTTTTCAGCAAACGTTTTGGGTGTATAGGTGATGCCTTCATAAATAAACTTCTCTTGACAAGGGCCCAAATACACATCTAGCAAAGCATTGACCGCATCGGGCCATTTATCACTAATAGCTTTTTCGTTTAAAACTCCGTCCAAATAGCCTTTCAAGGCTTTTTCCATTTCAGAATGATTGTGCTTGGTCATACCGTCAGTCAATCCGGAGTAGGCTTCTTCAGGCATTACTCCAAATTCATTAAACACTCGAAGCATGTCATGAGATAAACTCCCTTGGCTAAAATTTGCTTTTCCTTGTCGTAATAAATAGTTTCTGGCTTTATCCAGGTATATCTTCCGCACGACAAACATTTCCGATAAATCTATTGACTTGCCACCAACTTTAAGATGTTCACTTTCGATGAGGGAAGAAGTAGCGTAACTCCAACAGGTACCGGTTCTATCCTGACTTTTTATTGTTGTACAGGGTAAATCATAGATAGGTGTAAATTGATATTGGCCTTGTAGCGCACTAAATAATGTAGCAAAGAATAGGGTTAATCCAAGATACTTCATTTCGATTGATTTAATTAAAATATTTTATTCCAATTTAAGCACTTCTAAAAATGCTTTTTGGGGCACTTCTACACTTCCGATTTGCCGCATTTTCTTTTTCCCTTTCTTCTGTTTTTCCAGTAATTTACGCTTCCGGGATATATCACCTCCATAACATTTTGCGGTAACATCTTTTCTCAAGGCTGAAATGGTTTCTCGTGCAATAATCTTGGCGCCGACAGCTGCCTGTATAGCGATCACGAACTGCTGTCTTGGTAATAAAGTTTTAAGTCGGCTGCAAATACGTCGACCAAACGCATATGCTTTATCTTTGTGCACCAATGCAGATAGGGCATCAACCGATTCACCATTCAACTTTATATCTAATTTTACCAATTGAGATCTACGATACTCGGTAGGTGCATAATCAAAAGATGCATAACCTCGGCTAATGGATTTGAGTTTATCGTAAAAATCAAAAACGATTTCTGCTAGTGGTAAATCAAAGGTAAGTTCAACCCGGTCCTGAGTGAGATAGTGTTGCTTGGTCAATACGCCTCTTTTATCCAGACATAAGTTCATAATCGTACCAATATATTCAGGTTTGGTGATGATTTGTGCTTCAATGTAAGGTTCTTCTACATAATTCAGTGCAGATACATCTGGCAAATCATTGGGCGTATGAATCATAAAATTTTCTCCAGCGGTAGTGTGTGCATAATAGGATACATTTGGTATGGTGGTGATGACTTCTTGATCGAATTCACGGGACAAACGTTCCTGGATTATTTCCAGATGAAGCATACCCAGGAATCCGCACCTAAAACCAAATCCCAAAGCAGCAGAAGTTTCAGGCTCAAAAACCAGCGAGGCATCGTTTAATTGCAGCTTTTCTAGGCTATCACGCAGATCTTCATAGTCTTCATTATCTATAGGGAATATCCCAGCGAATACCATAGGCTTTACATCTTCAAATCCTTTGATCGATTTTGAGCACGGTCTTTCAGCATGAGTGATCGTATCTCCGACTTTGATTTCTTTGGATTCTTTGATTCCGGTTATTATGTATCCGACATTTCCAGTCCCCAGCGATTTACAGGGTTCTTCTTTCATTTTTAAGATCCCAATCTCGTTTGCCTCGTACTCTTTTCCAGCATTTACAAACCTCACTCGATCTCCAGTATTGATGGTTCCATTAAATATTCTAAAATAGGCAATGACACCTCTAAATGGATTGAACATGGAATCAAAAATCAATGCTTGTAAAGGTGCTTGTGGATCTCCTTGGGGTGCCGGTATTCGTAAAACAATGGCATCTAATATTTCTTGCACGCCTTGCCCGGTTTTTCCACTAGCTTGAAGTATTTCCTCTGGATCACATCCGATAAGGTCAACTATTTGGTCGGACACATCTTCGATCATGGCACTTTCCATGTCCACTTTATTTAATATAGGAATGATCTCGAGATCGTGTTCAATAGCCAAATATAAGTTGGATATAGTTTGGGCTTGAATGCCTTGACTAGCATCGACTAATAACAAAGCACCTTCACATGCTGCTATGGATCGGGAGACCTCATAGGAGAAGTCTACATGTCCAGGAGTATCAATTAAATTAAGGGTATAAGTCTCTCCATCGCTATGAGCATACTTGATCTGAATCGCATGACTTTTTATGGTGATACCGCGTTCGCGCTCCAAATCCATATCATCAAGTGCCTGGTTCTGCATCTCTCTAGCGGAAATTGTACTGGTCATTTCCAACAACCTGTCGGATAAAGTACTCTTACCATGATCGATGTGAGCGATAACACAGAAGTTTCTGATGTTTTTCATAGGGTGCAAATATAGTTCATTTTATACTGAATTATTGGAATAGATTTTTCGATTCTTTTCATAGCCCTTTTAGGAGGAACTAGTCAAGTCCATTGGGAAAAAGTAATTAATTAAGTAAAGCAGTTATTTGTGTAAATCTGGCAACGTGCTTAATTAGTAATAAAGATGCTACGGCACCAGAGGGGCCTAATAAAATAAAATGAAACGATTATCGCAGGTAGACTTCTGTTTCTGGATAAAATGCATTCCAAACAAACCAATAACCAATCATACTTTTGAATTGTTCTAGTCGATCTCCTATGTCTGGACCTGCAATAACTTCACCAAATAAGTTGTATGCATTCCCTTTAGAATCTTCCATAATAATATTTTGATTGTCGGACCCGGCTTGAAGAAAGTTTCTTTCTTCTCCATTTGTGGACCGATAATAAGCGACTAATACATTTTTTTCTTCGCTACCTACGATTACGAGTTTGGTCCCTCCGAATTCATCCTGCAATACTGAATAAGCTTCGCCGGCAAAATATTTGAATGCATACACCTTTGCCTTATTATTGCTAATTACGCCCAATACTCTTTCTTTCAAATGAAAATCCCCAGCAAGTCCATCTGCAGGAAAGATCAATCCATTATCTTGTTTGTAATTGCCGTAAGGATATCGGTTGTAATTTCTATTATAACCGGTATTCAGTGTGATTACATCTGAATTTGGAAAGAGTGTTTTCCAGGTTTGCCAGGAGGTCTCTATGAAAGGGATCGTCTCAATTTTTTGACCAATGCGATCACCCCCTATACAGTCTAGGCGCATTTGGGACCAGTAACTATCAGAGTCACGATCATAGGGCATTAGGTTAGAATTAAATAAAAGCCCAGAGACTCCAAAGGATGTTTTGTTATTCCCTAATTGTCTATTCCAACCAATTCCCGTCCCCGTCAAAGGACAATATGTTAAGGATACGGCCAGATTATTGACTTCGTCATTTACGATTTCATGCCAATCCAAGACGGCATGAGTATACCCTTTAATCATGTTTCCAACCTTAATCCCTAAAATCAGATCATCATCAGACATATAATCAATGGAAGTTGCTTTTTCAAACTTTGGCTTATCTATTGAAGGAATACCATCCTTGCCCGGTCCTCCACTGAGGATTTGCTCTTGTGGAACTAACCAATCGCTTTGCTTGGTGGATGCAGGACCATCGTCTTTTTTACAAGTAGTAAACAAGATTAGCGTGAGAAAGAACAGGCAGAAATTTTTCATAACATAAAGTTAACTTATCAATAACAGCTAATATCTAAATTACACTATGCCTTATATTGTTGCCTTTGAAAGTGCTAAAAGAACTCAATATGTCAATGGAATGACAAAGGAAGGTAAGATCCGGCCCAGGTAAGCAGAAATATTATTATCATGGTTCCGTCCATCCAACCAGAAAAATAATAATCAGATCGCTCTTCATGAACCCCTCTAATAAGCAATAAGGTAATAATCATACCGATAAAATATCCAATGATCAACCCCGGATTAATGGGTAAATAATTACTAATTATTAGGATTGTGATAGCGGCTAACACCAAACACACATAGCTTATATATTTTGCCCGGGCAATCCCAAAATGCATCGGAAGTGTTTTTACCTTAAGAATCTTATCTACGTTAATATCTCTTATGTCAAATGGTAATGTGATGGCCAGGATAAATAAAAACCTTTCTAAGCATATGAGATAAACCAGCTGGGTATTTTGGAGTATCGGACTTTCCCAAACCGGTATAATCACTGTAATAAAAGACCATACCAAGGCTATAATAAATAACTTAATATAGGAAATATCTCGCAGTCGCATATTGCCCCAAATCGGAATAACGTATGCTATACTCAAGATAGCCGGAAGAATTAATAGTTTTTGTAAAATAGCATCAAATTGAAAGTAGATATAGCCTGAGAAAGGTAGAGAAATTAATATAAATCCTACCAATAACCAATGGAACGGCTTAATGATTTTAAATCGATTTTCCCCCAAATGGTTATGGACCTTGTGCAGACCAACCAAGCGATGAATGCAATAGAGACCGATTGTACTGGTAAATATAAATCGATGGGCCTCCGTTATTTCAAATTGTCCAGTGTAGAGCAGTGATGTCAATAAAGAGATACATACCGCACAACAAGCAACAAACAGATGACTGTAAAGAAGAAAATCTGCTATCGACCTTAAAACCCTGCGCAACTAAAAATATTTAAAACTCTGGCCAGCCTTAATTACTTTCAAGCTTTCAAAAATTAAGTTGGTTACATTTTCCACGTCTTCCTTGTGGGCCATTTCAACCGTAGTATGCATGTATCTCAGAGGAAGGGAGATAAGTGCGGAGGGAACACCTCCATTTGAATAAGCAAAAGCATCGGTATCCGTTCCTGTCGATCTGGAAGAAGCACTCCGTTGGAACGGTATTTTTTTCTTTTCAGCCGTGTCAATTATAAGATCCAGCAGTTTGTTGTGGACAGCAGGCGCCCTGGTGAGGGAAGGTCCCTGGCCACAATGGATATCCCCTTGTACTTTTGGCTTTATCATTGGTGTATGTGTATCGTGACATACATCGGTGACAATAGCTACATTAGGTTGTATGGTATCCGCTATCATTTGAGCACCACGCAGTCCTATTTCCTCCTGTACCGCATTTACGATGTAAAGTGAATAGGGAAGCTTAACTTTTTTCTCATGCAGCATACGGGCTACTTCAGCAATACAAAATCCACCAATGCGGTTGTCGAGTGCTCTGCCTACATAATACTTATCATTGAAAATTTCAAGTTCATCACCGTAGGTAATTACACAGCCTATCTCTACACCCATTTCTCGAACTTCATCTCTGTCTTTGGCTCCAATATCAATAAAAATATTTTCCGTTGACGGGCTAAGATTGGAATCTTTTCCCTTTCGAGTATGAATAGCAGGCCATCCAAATGCACCTCTAACAATACCGTTTTTAGTGTGTATATTAACTCGTTTTGAAGGAGCAATTATTTGGTCCGAACCTCCATTCCTTATCACGTAAATAAAACCATCTTTCGTAATAAAATTGACAAACCAGCTAATTTCATCGGCATGGGCCTCAATAACTACTTTATAGTCTTTTCCAGGATTTATAATTCCGTATATACTACCATAATTATCCAGGTGAAAATCATCAATGAACGGTTTTACATAATCCATCCATAATTTTTGTCCAGGCACCTCAAATCCTGTTGGCGAAGCGTTGTTCAAATAACTAAAAAGAAATTTCTCTGCTGTTTTTTTCATAGTAAGATGTCACTTGTTTACTTCATTATTAACTTCACGCCACCAATTTTCAGGATGTTTACGCCACTTCGCTAAAATATCCTTTTGTTCACTGCTTATTATATTTAAGTTCTCTGCGATTCGAAGCAACTGAGAATAGTTGGCAAGGGTCTTGAATCTGCAGTCAACCGCTTTAAAGTTATCCCGTGCTTTGGCAAATTCATATTCAAAGATGGCAAGTACACCTAATACGTTACTTCCTTCATCGCGAATTGCCTTGACTGCCTCTATACTGCTGCCTCCAGTTGAGATTAAATCTTCAACAACTAAAATATTTGCTTTTGGAATAATTTCTCCTTCAATCTTATTTTTTCGACCATGTGCTTTTGGCTTGCTTCTTACATAAATAAAAGGTAAGTCAAGGGCCTCAGCTAAATAAGCTCCCCAAGGTATGCCGGCGGTTGCTACCCCAGCAATCATCTCAATCGATTTAAATGATTTTGAGGCTTCAACAAATGTACGCACGATTAGTTTTCTTACCGACGGGTGAGATAGGGCAATTCGATTATCACAATATATAGGAGATATAATACCAGATGACCAGGTAAATGGATGAGTAGGATTTAATTTAATTGCATTAATTTTTAAAAGTGCCGAGGCTATTTCCGATTTTTGATGTACCATTGCTGAATAAATAGAACCTAAATGTACAAAATATACGTAAATGAGAAACCCCTGCATTTAGTTGACATTGAAGAAGCAAAGCAAAGAATGCCTGGAAGCCTCGAAAATCCGGTGATTCCTTATCTCAGAAAAAAATCTCAGTTGAGAAAAGCTAAAAAATGGCTGGAAAATAATGAGTTCGCTTCCATGACTTTTTACCACCCTAAACCTGAAAAAATATTAAAGGATTTTATTAAAATCATCACTCCGTATTACGCAGGTGGCGGACTAATTCGAAACAAAGAGGGTCAATATTTCTTTATGTTCAGAAGAGGACATTGGGATCTACCCAAGGGGAAAATTGATCCTGGTGAAACAATAGAAGAAGCAAGCATAAGGGAAGTGCTGGAGGAAACAGGATTAAAGGCTAGAATCATCAAAGAAATGATCACTACTTATCATACGTATATCTATAAGCAAAGTCCCGCGATTAAAATTACTAAATGGTTCTTGATGGAAACAGATGATGTTCGGTTTATCTTGCAAGCAGATGAAGGTATTGAAAAAGCGGTGTGGACTGACCTGAATAAAGCTATTAAAGAATTATTACCTATGTATGTAAATATCCAGGAAGTCATTTTGGAGGGGATGACGTTACAAGCTAGCCAAATTTCTTAATAAACTGCCAAGTCAGGTAATCATTGCATTTTTTGATATGAATAAGTCGACCCTACATTTATGCAATACTTCGCTATTTGTTTTGTACAATTTTATCCGTTGAGCTGATAGTTGTAAATTCAAACATTTAAATATTCAAAGTGCGACTATTTTAATTTTTGGTTAATGATAAGCTTTCCTTTTTAATGGTATCAAAATGCATGATCATGCTTTTTAAAGCAAAAGAACTTGAAGGCATAAAGAATGGAAAAGTCAAATTTTTATTTCGAAAATGGCAAAGACCCTATGTGAAGCAGGGTAGCTTAATCATCACCAGGATAGGAAGGGTTGAGATTATAAATATAGATTCGGTTTCGGATCAAGACCTTAAAGAATTAGATGCCAAGCATCTTCGAAATCAATCTAAATTGACCATTGAGGAATTTCAAAAAATTAAGTCAAGACTGGAGAAAATGGATAGTCTGCATAAACAAGGCCCCTGGACAGACGAAGTACTTTTGTGTATTA
>JAHEJC010000041.1:15602-25313 GCA_024639065.1 Lewinellaceae bacterium
CATCTTCGAAATCAATCTAAATTGACCATTGAGGAATTTCAAAAAATTAAGTCAAGACTGGAGAAAATGGATAGTCTGCATAAACAAGGCCCCTGGACAGACGAAGTACTTTTGTGTATTAAAGATAACCCCAAAGTGCGAGCTGCAGAACTAGCCCTTAAATTGAATATGGAAAAACAGTGGTTGAAAATAAATATTCGAAAGTTAAAAAACATGGGACTCACAATCAGCCATGAGGTTGGTTATTCAGTTTCACCCAGGGGACAAACTTATTTGAATAAATTGATGAGTGATTAATGGATTGTTTTTGTATTATCGAACCCGGTGGTGCTTTTTTTAAGTTATGTTACCTGATATCATATTATTTCAAGTTAAACGACTCCTAATTTTCTACCCACCTTTGTGAATGCTTCAATGGCTTTGTCCAGATGTTCAATTTCGTGTCCTGCAGATACTTGTACACGTATTCTAGCTTGGCCCTGAGGGACTACCGGATAGAAGAATCCAATCACATAGATACCTTCTCGCAGCAATGCATTGGAGAAATCTTGGGACAATCGGGCATCGTACAACATAACCGGGACGATTGGATGTACTCCAGGTACAATATCGAATCCAGCAGCGGTCATACCACTGCGAAAATAGGCAGTGTTATCTTCCAGCCTATCCCTTAAGGAAGTATCTTCGGATAGCATATTAAGTACATATAAAGATGCACCCACAATACTTGGAGCCACTGTATTTGAGAACAAATAGGGTCTGGATTTCTGTCTTAATAAATCGACAATCTCCTTTCGCGCAGCGGTAAATCCACCTGATGCCCCACCCAGAGCTTTACCAAATGTGCCTGTAATGATGTCAACACGATCCATAACATGGCAGTATTCATGGGTGCCTCGTCCGGTTTTACCAATAAATCCTGTAGCATGACATTCGTCTATCATAACCATTGCCTGGTACTTATCTGCCAGATTACAGATTTTATCTACTTGGGCAATAATTCCATCCATACTAAAAACACCATCCGTGGCAATCATAATTCTTCTGGATCCTTGTGCTTCCTGGAGTTTCAATTCCAGGTCGGCCATATCATTGTTTTTATAGCGGAATCGTTTCGCTTTACATAATCTGATCCCGTCAATGATCGAAGCATGATTAAGTGAGTCGGAGATGATGGCATCATCAGCGTTCAATAAAGGTTCAAAAAGACCACCATTAGCATCAAAAGCAGCTGCATAGAGAATAGCATCTTCCATTCCTAAAAATGAAGCTATGCTTTTTTCCAATTTCTTATGTATATCTTGGGTACCACAAATAAATCTAACCGAGGATAAGCCATATCCTCTTTCATTCATAACCTGTTTGCTAGCTTCAATTACGGCTGGATGAGCCGATAATCCCAGATAATTATTCGCGCAAAAGTTAAGTACATCGCCTCCCTTTTTAGTATGGATCTTAGCTGCTTGCTTTGAAGTGATGATACGTTCTCTTTTGTAAAGTCCATCTCGATCGAGTTGATCAAGTTCCTTTTGAATGTCCTTGGCAATATTTTTAAACATATGATTTATGGTTAATTTTTCATTTAGAAAGGTTTTCAAACATGTCTTTTGTCATCTTGGCCAAGTCGTAATCAGGTAGCCAGCTCCAATCATTTCTGGCTCGGTCATCATCAATGCTTTTAGTCCAGGAATTCGCTATCTGTTGCCTGAAGTCAGGTTGATAATTAATCTCAAATTCAGGAATAAATTTTTTGATCTCTTTGGCGATCTCGCTAGGTGAAAAGCTCATCCCCGATAAATTATAACTTGTGCGAATGGAGATTCGGTCAGCAGGCGCATCCATTAATAATAAGGTGGCCTTAATGGCATCATGTATATAGATCATCGGCAGGGTGGTACCGGCTTCGAGAAAGCAGGTATAGGTTTTTTCTTTTATGGCGTGATGAAATATTTCGACCGCATAGTCTGTGGTACCGCCGCTGGGAATAGATTGATAACCAATGATTCCTGGATATCGGATGGAGCGAATATCCACTTTATATTTATGATGGTAATAGTTATTAATCATTTCACCTGCACGCTTGCTTACACCGTACATTGTAACAGGATCAATTGCCGTATGTTGAGGTGTATTCGATTTAGGGGTTGTATCACCAAAAACGCCAATGGTACTGGGAAAAAATATCTTTTTTACTGGCTTTTCACGGACCAATTCCAGTATGTTTATCCAGGCATTGAGATTAACATTCCAGGTCTTTATCGGATTCCATTCTCCATTGGCGGAAAGAATAGCAGCTAAATGATAGATGTGCGTAATCCGAAAATCATCAATAACTTCTGTGAGCCGTTGAATATTTAAAATATCCAACATGACAAAAGGTCCGGAAGATGTACTTGATGCTTTAATATCTGAAGCAACGACATTGGAAGGACCGTGTTTTGCTCGTAGCGCTGAAGTAAGAACAGTCCCTAATTGGCCATTTGCTCCGGTGACAAGTATTCTTTCATGACTCATTCTATTCAAGGTTGTAGTTAACACTGGTAAATATAGTGAGAATGGGTGAAAGATAATGTGGTCATAAGTTAATAGTAATAATACTCGCTGACGCCCAAATATTGTAATAGCACCATGTACTTTTTGTAAACGCCGAACCAGTTTTTAAATTGACTAACCTTAAAGATCATCAGGTTATTCATAGAATTAACTAGAAACAAATTCTTTTTTAAAAATCAATTGTTTATTGTCAAGATCGATTTTGGCAAGATAATTTTCAGAGCCGTTACTAATCCAAAGATACGGTGCTTTCAACTGGATATTGTACTGCATGATTTGATCGAAATGCCGTTGCCGGATTGGTTCCTTTGGCGATTTGCATTCTACCAGGATATGCGGATGGGTAGCATCCGTATAGATTAATAAATCAAATCGTTTGATCCTTTTGCCCAAATGCACCGTTTTTTCTACCGCTAGTAAACTTTTACTCCATTGTTGCTCTTGAATTAAATACTGTAGCAATAATTGCCGGACTAGTTCTTCCGGGGTAAGCCGTACATATTTTTTTCGAATTGGGTCAAGGACATATGCTTTACCCGATTTATCTTTAGTCTGAAGATCTGCTTGATAAGTACTGAGGGGTAAATTTAAATTATACACAAAATTTAGTTAACCATTCCACCACTGACTTTCTCGCCATCTTTATATTGATACTCAATCGTTACGTTTCCCTTTTCGTCATAATAACGGTAAACTCCATCTTGTTTGCCATTTTTAAATTCGATTTCTTTCAAAAGTTTGCCATTATTGTAATATTCTTTATACAATCCTTCCAGTACACCATCTGCATAATTTGCTTCTTTGGCCAACCGACCGAAAGTCATTTCCGCATATGGTCCATGCATTTGATTGTTTTTATAATTCGCCTTAAGGTCAATCTGCTCTCGATTAGAAAACTTAAGATACAAGCCATCCAAGTTGCCTTTTGAATAATTTGAAATATTAACTATTTTTCCATCTTTTGGGTTGAATTTCACCCATTGACCATATTTAAAACCATCCAGCAGATAGCCTTGTTCCTCGATGGCCCCAGTTTCGTGATGCTTTATGACTCGATCTATGGAGGTTCCTGATATCCGGGTCACCTCATATCCTTCAATTTCTATTGGTTTAGCCTCCGTTGCTGGGCCACCACAAGAAATTATTGTCAAAGAAATTGCAAAAAACAAGAATAGAGATTTGTACATAAGAAATCTTAATTTTATTTGAACTGCAAATTTAACATATTCATATATAAATAACAATTAATATCAAAATTCATGTCCTGAAACACTGCCAAAGGTTCACGGCCCCTTGATTTTTCATTGATATAATTCATCGCTTAATTACTGGATAGCTGAAATGGTCAATCGATTCATCTTAAAAATCGAACATGGCAAATAGGTCTATTTGTTCAGAGAAATGGTAGAAGTATAGGATTTTCAGAAAACATTTTGTTTTAACGAAACTTTAAACCAAAATTAATCTTGACAAATTAAGAGAGATTTTTTTAAATTTGCGCCCTGCTAAATTAAATGTAATAAAGGTTTTGCCCTTTATTAATTTCAAAAAGGTTGTAATTGACAAAATTATGGATATCCAAATTGAAAATCTGACTAAAAGTTACGGGGCCCAAAAAGCGGTTGATAATATATCATTTGAAGTGAAGACTGGTGAGATATTAGGTTTTTTAGGCCCAAATGGTGCGGGTAAGACGACCACCATGAAAATGATCACCAATTATATCCAAAGTGATGAAGGGTCAATTATGATTGGGGGTAAAACCCCTGATCAGGTAAGTATAAAATCACACATTGGATATCTTCCTGAGCACAATCCACTCTATACAGAAATGCCCATGCTTGATTACTTAATATTTTGTGCAGAACTACAGGGAGTGGCAAAAAGTAGTATTCGGGAACGGGTCGAGAAGATGGTGCGTGTATGTGGATTAGATGAAGAAAAGCACAAATACATTCGCGAACTGTCCAAAGGATATAAGCAGCGGGTAGGTTTGGCTCAGGCTTTGATTCATGATCCCGAAATACTTATTCTCGACGAACCTACTACGGGATTAGATCCTAATCAAATTGCTGAAATTCGGGACTTAATCAAACATATTGGGAAAGAAAAGACGGTTATTTTGTCCACACATATTTTGCCAGAAGTAGAGAATACTTGTGATCGCATTTTAATCATTAATCGAGGTAAAATCGTGGCAGACGGAACCGCTTCGACCTTGAGGAAACAAGCCCAGGGGAATGCTGTACTACATGTTAAGATAGATGGTGCCGATACCCAATCTGTTTATGATAAGCTGAAGATGATACCTTCTGTGTCCATGGTTGATGTGCTAGATGGCAACCTGAATGCGTTTGAAATACAAAGCAAAGAAGGGTTGAAGTCTAATAAAGATGTATTCCATCTTTGCGTTGCTCAAAGCTGGGTGCTGACAGAAATGATTCCGTTTGAAACTAAGTTAGAAGATATTTTTAGAGAGTTGACACTAAATTAATTTATAAAGAACCATAAAAGAATTTATCGACTATGATTAATCCGACCTGGATCATTGCAAAGAAAGAGCTGGCCTCTTATTTCGATTCGTTGGTTGCCTATATTATGCTGATCTTATTTTTGGGTCTCACCGGTTTTTTTACCTGGCTTTTTGGGATGGATGTATTTATAAGAAAGCAGGCAGATCTTTCCGCATTTTTCAGTATTGCTCAGATAGCGCTGTTAATCTTTATTCCGGCTATCACCATGAAAATGATTGCTGAAGAAAAGAAGACTGGAACTATCGAACTATTACTGACCAAGGCGGTTACGGACCGTCAAGTGGTTTGGGGTAAATTTTTAGCCTGCCTGATGCTGGTCATAATTGCCCTGCTGTTTACCTTGCCCTATTACATATCCATCAGTATGTTGGGAGAAATTGATCATGGAGCGGCATTATGCGGTTATCTTGGTTTAATATTGTTGAGCGCGGCATTTATCGGAATAGGTTTATTGGCCAGTAGCATTACCAACAACCAAATTGTAGCTTTTCTACTTGCCTTGTTTGGCAGTCTGGTCATGTGGTGGATATTCGATCTGATCGCTTCTACCTCAACAGGGGTTGTTGGGGATCTATTCAGCACCTTGAGTTTACGTAGTCATTATGAATCATTAGCTAGAGGGGTAATCGATTCGAAGGATGTAATTTATTTCTTATCTGTTGCTGGGTTGGGCGTTTTGCTCACGGAAATAGTCATCAGTAAACGTTAACATTAAAAGGATAAAAACGCATGAAAAATAATAGACTTGTTTCATTATTATTAATCATAGGAATCCTGTTTCTAATCAACTTGCTTTCGCGTCAATTCTTCCTGCGGATGGATATTACCAATGGTAAACAGTATACGTTGAGCAAAGCAACCAAAGATATTCTCCGAGATCTTGCGGACCCGGTAACGGTATCTGCTTATTTTTCGAAAGACTTACCATCTGAAGTATTAAAAAATAAAAGAGATTTCCAAGAATTGCTTATTGAATACGCGAATCGTTCTAAAGGTAATGTTGATTATGAATTTATCAGTCCAAACGAGGACCCTACGATCGAGCAGGAATTGATGCAAAAAGGGATCAATCCGGTGATGATCCAGGTGCGTGAAAAAGATCAGGCTAAAAGTCAAAAAGTATTTATGGGGGCGGTGGTAGCGCATGGTGAGGCTGAAGAAATAATTCCACTGATTACCCCAGGAGCAGCTATGGAATATGCATTAACCACCAGTATAAAGAAACTCTCAACTGCGGACAAACCGTATGTCGGCATTATTCAAGGACATGGGGAGCCCAGCATACAGGAACTATCTCAATTGTATCAAAGTCTATCAATACTATATAATGTAGAAGCCATCAATCTAAGCACTGAAGAAGAAATTGCCTCAAGATTTAAGACCGTCGCTTTAATCAGACCCACGGATACGATTCCTCCGGAAGATTTTTTCAAGATGAACAATTACCTCTCCAAAGGTGGAAACCTAGTGGTTGCATTTAATAAAGTGGAAGGTGATTTTAGTACCGCTCAAGGCAAATCAATATATACGGGTATCACGCCTTGGCTGGCTAATAAAGGAATTTCTGTGGATGATGCTTTTGTAATGGATGCTACTTGTGGAACAGTGACTGTTCAACAACGAACCGGGTTTTTTACAATGAATAACCAGGTTCAGTTTCCTTATTTACCGTTGATTAATGCATTTAACGATCATCCGATCACTGATGGATTGGAACAGGTTGTTCTGCAATTTGCCAGTCCAATCAACTTTTTAGGTGATTCGTCATCCACCTTTATTCCTCTTTTACAAACTTCTGCTCGATCTGCTACGGCCCGTATGCCGGTTATGTTTGATGTGTCCAGGCAATGGTCTGAAGTTGATTTTCCTATGGGGAGCCTTAACGTGGGAGGATTGATCGAAGGTAATTTTGGGGGAAATGTGCCAGCCCGATTGATTGTCTATTCGGACGGTGATTTTCCTATAAGTGGACAGCGCGGCTCAAATCCTGATAACATTAACCTAATGTCCAACAGTATCGACTTTCTGTCTGATGATACCGGACTGATAAATTTACGTACTAAAGAAGTAGCCACCCGGCCTATCAAAGAACTGGAAGATGGAAAACGAGCTACCTATAAATGGGTCAATTTTTTACTTCCCATTTTCCTAATTCTTGGTTATGGTTTTATTCGTGCACAACGAAATCGCGCCGTGCGAATGAGAAGAAAAGAACAAAGATTTGCTTAAAGGAAAATCATAAGATCAAATGAACAATAAGACATTACTATATATTTTTGGCGGTTTAGTGGTTATCTATCTGGCCTCCAAATTATTTTCAAAAAAATCAGACCGAAGCTTTGATCTTGAAATTGTACAAGTAGATACCATGGATGTGGACCAAATCAAACTATATCCAAAAGCAGATGCGGGAGAAGAGATCATTTTCGTTAAAACTGGAAATGGTTGGACAGCTACTCAAGCAGGCTTTACCGTGGATGCACAACCTACTGGGATCAAAGGATTATTGTCTAATCTGGCTAATATACCGGTGGATAGGGTTGTCACCAAATCACCAGAAAAATGGGTGGATTATGAAGTGGATGAAACCAACGGTACGCGAGTAGTCGCTTTACAAAAGGGAAAGGCATTGGCAGATTTTATTGTCGGCAGATTCAATTTTGATCAAATGTCCAGATCGGCCACCTCCTATGTAAGGAAAAATGGAGAGAATGATGTCTTTGCGGTTGATGGATTTCTGGGAATGTCTTTCAATAGAGGATTTGACTCTTTCCGGGATAAAGAGATTTTGAATACCGCAAAAGAAGATATAACACAATTTAATCTCCAATCACCCACCTTAGGTAATCATCAGATTGTGAGAAACGATACCAAATGGATATTGGATGGGACCATACCCTTGGATTCGGCTAAAATGGCAACTTGGATCAATGAAATGAGTTTTGCTACAGGTTCAGAATTTATTGACAACTTTGATAAAACGAGTCAACCTTTGCATTTGCTCGAAATCATGGCTAATAACCAAACAGCTCCGGCTTCAATTATTGCCTATGAAAATCTTTCTGGAGAAAAGCCATTTGTAGTGCATTCTAGTGAAAATGCAGCGGCATATTTTGCCAGTGATAGCGCTGGTGTATATAGCAAGTTTTTTAAACCGGTGGAGGAGTTTCAAATAGCACAATAGACTAATGGCATAAGCAGTTTTAATGCCCATCTTAGTATTTGCCTGTGAATACAGCGGATCAAACGAAAACAAATAAATTTTGGTCAACGGCGGAATCGGTAAATAGGCGGCTGACATTTACTAAAATGTAACTCGTTTGAATATCAAGCCAGCGTGATTCGTATAGCCTAGCTGATTAACCTAATTTTACGTAACTACAATTCAGCATTTAGTGAATCATTAATTCCCCAATTACATACCTCAATATTATTACCACTCCATAAATAATACCTACCTTTTACTCATTGAGTCTTTATTTACGTTTTGAAATAATATAATATCAACTCCATTTGGGCAGACTCAAATGGTGTTATTTTGATATACAACTTTGGATTGCTTCGTCACCCTGCCTGCTTCCCTGCCAATGACGTAAATTGTGAGACAGCGATCCCCAAACTTAAACACACAAACATCTCTGAGCATAGCGGTCTGTCTTCTCTCAGCAAAGCGGTCTGTCTTCTGTTTTAACGGATTGCTTCGTCACCCTGTGGACTCCTCGCAATGATCATTACAAAAAAACAAAAAAAGCTCCAAGATATTACTTTGAAGCCTTCTTAATTAATTGAGCGCAATAATTATTTTTTGGCTGATGATGTCAAGATCTCATCCCGCACCGAAATCATGTCAGCCAATATAGTCTGATACTCGCCTGCCATTTGATCTACTTGTTGTGGATGATCTAACATGTATTCTACCAAGGGAACCTGGGAGAAATCAATCCCTCCCTGATGGATCATCGCTTCTTTTACATCGGCTAATAATTCGCTATCATTCGCATACTCTTTACCTTGGAAGTACTTTACTACCTTATTTTGATGAGTGGCAGATACGTTGTAATCAAGTACTTGGTTGGAGAATTCGGACTCAGAAACTTCATATTGATGTACTTCAAACGAAGGATCCAATTTTTGTACAGCTGTCTGAATATGATTTAAAGTAAATTGCATTTGCTCGATCACTTTGGACAGATCGTTGTGATTGACGCCAACCGCGGTGTTGATCAAATTGAGAAATTGATCTGATTCACTGGCTTCCCAAGCTACTACGATGATGCGTTGATAATCCCTGGCCAGCATATTTCCAGATGCAACGGCTATGCCGATACCGTCTGCTGATCCAGAAGGAAGAATGTAATCACCTATACTTACATGGCCCTGTACCTTAACTGGTACTTGGCCCATAAAAGCTACTTTTTCAGAAAGTTTTTCATCACTAATATTTTTCGGCATATTGCCTAATAGCAGCGGTGAAGTAGATACGGCCATAAAACGGTCCGCATGAGAAAATCCCTTAGAAATTTTACCACCGATTACGCCTACAATATCTCCAGGAGAAATCAATTCATTTGGATCAGCTTTTAAAAGCCATTCTGCATAATCACCTGCTCCCGATTCGTAGGCG
>JAHEJC010000352.1 GCA_024639065.1 Lewinellaceae bacterium
TTTTTTTATCTGGCCGGAGAAGATGAAAAAATTCCATACGAAATAAAGATTAATTCTCATCAGCCAGAGGCAAGCGCTGAAGTTTATTTGCTGGGAAGTAGTAAGAAATTGAACTGGAAAAAGGATGGTGACGGATTTAAAATTAATATACCCGAGTCCGTCCGTGAAGCTCCACCCAGTTCATATGTATGGACCTTTAAGATTTCAAAGTTGAAAACTTAATAACTGCATTCATTCAAAGCTATTTCAGTATTTAAACCGCAATACATTTATAATAGATGCGATCGTAAGTTCGCTTTAGCTCTCTTTCAATTTTAAATCCGCTACTTTCGATCATGGCCCGATGTGCTGGGATATTAGGACCCCACCAATTCGTAAAATCTCCAGCTAGCTCATTGCTTGGATAAAATTGTACAAGCGGGTTTTTCCCCACTTGAATTTTCACCAGTTTCCCAAATAATTTAAACTCAATGTTTTTTGAATAATAACTCTTATAAAGCAAGGTTGCACCTGGAACCATCACCTGTCTGATCTTATCCAGGCCAAGTAAAGGATACCGCAGATGATAAATCACATTAAGAAAGAAAACGAAATCAAACGTTCCTAGCTTATTTTTGTCAAGATCATAAACACTCTTATGCTTAAATTTAACGCCTGAATTCAAAATTTCCCGGACCATTCCTATTGCACTCCCTTGATTCCAAAACAATGAACTTTTATCATCTATGGCCAGTACGTCGGACGCATTCTGTTTTTCGCTTTGGAAACTGTAATACCCATCCGAGCAGCCTATATCAAGTACTCGTTTCCCATAAAGGTCATTTGGTATTTCGTAAAGTGCCCATTCTTTTTTTGTATTAATAAAACCGGGTGTAACTATTCCATATGGCAGTTCAATCTGATGGCGCCAATGTTGAATCTTCTTAATTTGGAGTTCTATTTCTTCTTTTTTCATTTTTTTTGTCAACAATTAAATACAAATATGCTATGTTTAATCCTTATATCTACATGCTTGATTCTTTATTTATAAAAGCCAAAGAATTTACCCAATAGATGCTCACTCGGCAATTCATTCGTTCTACAAAATTTATTAGCTTCCTACTAATAATTACGTCTGGCAGCCAGCCTCAACTAGCGGCACAACAAGCCACTGCAAAAGTATATGGAGCACATGTTGAATTTGAGTTTAAACATCCAATAGGCTCTACGTTGGCTCAAGTGCATCGACAAACTATGGGCGAAGAGCCATTTGTTAAACTAGTACCCACTTCTGAACAACGGTATTTAGATTATTTAGGCGTCGACAATCAGGAGCGCATTTACAACTATTCGATTATTTGGGATCATTCGGACAAGCCTTCAGATACCATCGTCATTGACTCGTTAGTTATGTTAGTGCAATCGGATAGTGCCTTTTTGGATATGGTTCAGGAGTATACGTTCCGTTATTTTTGGGAATTTGCACATCCGGTTTCAGGATTAATCCGGGAACGAAACCGCTCGGGCCGATTGGTCACCATGGGCGGTTCAGGCTTTGGTATCATGGCTATTCTGGTGGGCATTCATCGACATTTTATTTCCAGAGCAGAAGGATTGGAGCGTATCAACAAAATAGTAAATTTTCTAGAAATAGCTGACCAGTTCAAAGGGGTATATCCACATTGGATGGATGGAGGTACTGGTGAAGTTATTCCTTTTAGTCCCAATGATGATGGAGGCGATTTAGTTGAAACTTCCTTTTTATTTGAAGGTTTGCTGACGGCAAGAGAATACTTCAACCTTGATTCGCCAGAGGAAGATCTGTTGCGCATCAAAATCACCAATTTATGGGAGTCTGTTGATTTCAATTGGTACCGTAAACAAACTCAAAAGGTCTTGTTCTGGCATTGGTCGCCAAACCATGGATTTGAAAAAAATCTGGAAATAAGAGGATGGAACGAAGCTATGATCATCTATCTTTTGGGTATAGCTTCACCCACTCACGCTATACCGCCATCACTCTATCATGATGGCTGGGCAAATAATAATCGATTTATCAATGGGGCTATTCACTACAATACAAAACTACCACTGGGACCGAGATTAGGTGGGCCTTTATTTTTCGCCCATTATTCTTTTATGGGTTTTGATCCCCGTGGCATTCGAGATCAATACACCAATTATTTTCTTCAGAACAAGAACCATACATTAATCAATCGTGCGTATTGTATCGATAATCCCAACAGTTTTATTGGTTATGGGCCTAATGCTTGGGGATTAACCGCCAGTGATGATCCGGATGGTTATCTCGCACATGCTCCGGGCAACGCAAGAGATAATGGCACCATCTCACCTACTGCAGCCATTTCTTCTATTCCCTATACCCCTATAGAATCCTTAGCAGCCATGAGAAACTTCTATGAAAAAGAAGGTGAAAAACTTTGGGGGCCGATGGGATTCTACGACGCCTACAACCCCACTCGAAACTGGGTGGCCGATTCATATCTGGCCATCGATCAAGGTCCGATCATTTGTATGATCGAAAATTATCGATCAGGCCTTCTTTGGAACTATTTTATGCAAAATGAGGAAATCGATATTGCGCTTGATAAGATAGGATTTGTAGAAGATTCAACAACCGTAGCAACACCCCAGTTAGAAAATAAATCTGAATTCACCATAATGCCTAATCCCGTCCAAAGCGAAGTGACTATCCATGCACCTGAATTTTTATTTAATCAAATTTCTATATTTACAAGTCAAGGCCATCTTATATCTGAGCATATTTTTAAAACCAGTTCTCATATTACTAAAATCAATTTGGCTCACTTACCCAAAGGAGTTTATGTGCTGGTTATTAAAAGCCAACAAGCACAGCTGGCAAAATTATTGGTGCGGCATTAACTATTTATTGTTATGCTTAGTATTTATTTTATCATCACCAATTATTGCGTCTGACCAGATACTTACCTCCCCTAGATTAATAACCATAGAAGCGGACAATCAAGGTTTTCTTAAAAGCAATTGGATGATTAGCCAAAGTCTCGGTCGGGAAATCTATTTGGCTAAAAAAAATCGAACTTGCTAATTATGCGGGAAGTTTGGTAAGAAAAAATGATGTACTACAAAAATTGAAATTTGAGCTGCACGGAACGAATGGAGAACAAAGTTCAAGTCTCTCATATAAACTTAATCGTATCATTAACCAACATCTTTCTTCTGAACAAGATTGGGAAAAGTTTGAATCTTCCTTTAACGAAATCCATGATGAGTATTTCAAAAGACTTAAACAAGATTATCCAGAACTTAAGCCTGGGGATATGAAATTAGCCCGCTTATTTAAAAATGAATCTCTCCTCTAAAGAAATTGCCTCATTAATGAATATTACCCTTCGAGGTGTGGAGAACAAGCGATATAGATTGCGCAAAAAAATGCATTTGTCCACTGAAGATAACCTTACAGATAAATTATGAACCTATTGAGTACTGGTGTGCGTATGGATAAATTGAGTTCATTCGGTTATAAAATAGGATCGATACCGGTTTAATTATTTGATAAACAGTTATTTAACAAGATAATTTCTTATGCCGCGCAAAAATCGTCCAGAATACCCAATTCTAAACTTGGCGTAGTTTAAGTGAGGTTAAATTATGTACTCGTCAAGCAATTTTTGATTAAATTTGGTAAATTATAAGGTTTGCATAGGATAATGTATCCAATACTCTGGACGGATCTTCTAATCCAATATTTAAATGTCTCTAAAAACTTAAATCTAACCAATCATGAAAAAATTTTTGGCTGTCTATTTATTTGCACTATTTATTGTACCCATAGTTAATGCGCAGACAACACTTGAAGATTTTGAGGATGGTGGGAAACTGACCTGGGAAGCGGTCAATGGGGTTTACAATGGTATCATTGCCAATCCGGATACCACCGGAATTAATATGAGTAGTAATGTAGGATCTTATACAAAGTCTGGAGAAAACGCCTTTAGTTTGTTTTGGTCCGTTCAAGATTCTGCACTTGATCTTAGTGAGAACAATATTTTTAAAATCCAGATCTGGTCACCCGTCATGGTTGATTTCTTGTTTAAAGTAGAAGGGGCAGGTGAAGCGCAGGAAGTTAGAAAATCAATTACACAGGATTCGGCATGGGTCGAATACACGCTAGACCTTAGGAATTCTGCCGCATTTACAACCATTGATAAAATCATTCTATTCTTTGATCCAGGCAATGACACCAGCGCTAACACCTATTTCCTTGATAATTTGTCCGCTGAACCGGTTCAAGAGCAAATCGTACTGGAAGATTTTGAAGATGGTCCTCGATTATTCTGGGAAGCAGGTAATGGAACCTTTGGTGGTGTGGTAGAAAACCCGAATGATTCGGGATTAATTAATAATAGCACTAATGTAGGTGCTTATACAAAATCTGGTGAAAATGGATTTAGCTTATTCAGGGCTCTATTGGATCAGCCTTTGGACCTTTCTATTTATAATAAAATTAGTATACAAATCAACGCTCCTGAAAAAACGGAATTTATATTTAAACTAGAAGGAACCGGAGAAGCGCTTGAAAAAAGAGTGAATATTGCTACGAGCAATGTATGGAGAGAATATACCATGGACTTCAGCGGTGCTGCTGACATGACTACGCTGGATGATATCCTTATTTTCTTTGATCCGGGTGTGGTGGAAAGTGATGATACTTATTTATTTGACAATATCGTTCTAATGCCGGCAGATGAATGTGCTGGCACTGTTGCCGCTGCTGGAGTAGTCGACGATTTTGAATGTCAACGCAATGCTACTTATGACAATGGCTGGGATCGTATAACTTCAATCGAAAATCCAGATGTTAGTGCAGGAAATATGAGTACTCGAGTAGGTGAATATAGCAAGCCTGCGAGTCAAGCCTGGGCTGCTTTAGTAGCTGATTACGATAACCCCATTGATTTATCGGAATTAAACGTGATCAAAGCTAAAATTTGGTCTCCTGTAAGTGGCCGGGTTTTATTTAAATTAGAAGGGGGCGCTTCACCAGCCAGGGAAATATTTATTCCTATCGTTGACTCTAATCAATGGGTGGATTACTCCGCGGACTTTAGCGAGTTTGCAGTAGACAACCATACCCGGTTTGCCCTATTTTTTGAAGCAGGAACCGCTTATGAGAACGACCTTATTTTCTTCGTGGATGATATCGCTTTTACCAAAAAAGAAGTGGCTGGTCCGCTGGAAGATTTCGAAGATGGGGGAAAACTTACCTGGGAACCATTAAATAATGATATGGCCGTTAATGGTACTTTTAATGGAATTATCGAAAACCCTGACAAGAGCGGAGAAAATACTACTGATAATGTAGGCTCTTACACTCGTGGTCCCACCGGCTTAAGCACCTTAACTACTTTTTTAACCGAACCAATCGACTTATCTGATTTTACTCAAATTAATATGCAGGTCTGGGCGCCTGAGGGAGCACAATCAGTGGCCATGGCACTCGGAAGTTTTACTGTTGGTCTTGTCGAAAAAGTACAAGATTTAGATACAACAGGGGTGTGGTTAACACTTGGATTCGATTTTGCCGATGTTGCTAACGTGGATGATTTCGATCAAATCAATTTAAAATTTGACCCAGGAACAACTGAAGAAACGACCTGGTTTTTTGATAATCTTCAAATTGGTGAGACGACAACAGATCTTTGTGAAGGCGTGGAAGCAAACCTTAAAGTAGTGGATGACTTTGAATGTCAACGCAGGCCAATTTTTGTAGGAGAGGCTGACCTGGAAGTAGTGCTAAATCCTGATGTATCCAACACCAATAATTCGCCTATGGTTGGCAAATATACCGAACCCGATGGACCATGGTCAGCCATCGGTTGGGATTTTGGAGAAGCCATTGACTTAGCTACCTTTAATCAACTGAATGTAAAAATATGGGCACCTAGAGTAGTCCCGATACTTTATAAATTAGAAGGCGGAACTGGAGCAAATTTTGAGGTGTTCATGGATATTTCAGAAACGGGAAAATGGGTCGATTACACCATTGATATGAGCGGAGCCGATGGACTTGGGCATACTAAACTCGTATTGTTTTTTAATGCAGGACAGGATGCTACTGTGGGTGAAGAATTTTTCATCGATAACATTTCCTGGAATCGCGCACCATATGATGCATGCATGGCCACCTATGAAACGGATGAATCAAGCATCCTTGGATGGACCTATTTTGCTAATGGAAATTACGCAGATAGTTCAGTTGTAGCTGTAGACAATCCACTAAAAGAGGGAATCAATACGAGTGATAAGGTATTGAAATTTGTAGAATCAACAGACGACGGTTCGGGTGATGTAAATATTTTTGCAGGCATGTTTACTTTCTTAGATAACTACATTGTATTCCCAGATGAAACGAATAAAGTGGTCCGGGCAAAAATATTGATGGATCATGCAGCGCGGGTTGTTTTCAAAGTAGAAGGCTCTCAAAATGGAGCTGCTTCCTCTGGTGATGTATTCTCTGATTATACGACACCAAACGAATGGCAAGAGGTAACCTGGACTTATGATGTTGCTGATGATGGACGGTGGGGTACCATAGCAGTAATTTTGGATTTTGACAATATTCCTGCAGAAACAAAGACCTATTATATAGATGATATCGTAGTAGGTGCTACCGCAGACTGCCAAGCTTCAACGAGTATATTTAATGTGGCAGCCGTGGATGATCTGATCATTTATCCAAATCCAACCACTGGCGAAATCACATTTACAAATGACCGCAACCTAGAACGATTCGAGATTTATTCAGTATTGGGACAAAAAGTAAAATCAATTATTAACCAATCCGGTAATATTAACCGATTGGATGTAAGTGATTTGTATCAGGGTACTTATATGATCATGGCGTTTGACCAAAAAGGTCAGATCCAGGCGAAAGCAAAATTTGTAAAGATTTAAGTAGACGTTTTAATTGCACTAAGTGGTGATCAAGTCATAGCAATAGTTATGACTTGATCCAGCTTATCAAATTTGACTTCGAATATTTTAAAATCATTTAATGCATCTAAGATTATCTCATCGTTTTATTTGCGTGTTCGTCCTGCTATTATTGACCCGTTGTAATACGCAATTAAACGATCTCCC
>JAHEJC010000353.1 GCA_024639065.1 Lewinellaceae bacterium
AGAAAATTCAGAATTTGATATTCGAGGTCATCGAGATTGGATGACTCAGTCGATATCGTTCCAAACTGTTGAGGATCGACGTGCTTTTTTAAGGGAGACATTTGCACCAGAAAAAAGTGCAGAGAACCAAGATATACTGGAAGACCTTAACCAAGATGGAAGTCACGACTGGAAAGATCTTACTGTGGAAAAAGAATCCATTTGGAAAGTGGAAGATCGGTCAGGAGATGGCTATGCGGATCGTACCCAACTATTTATTGAAGATTTTCATGAAGAGATTACCGACCTGGCCAATGGAGTAGAATATGCCGAAGGCAATGTATTCATACCAGTAGGCCCTGATTTATGGAGGGCCAAGGATATCGATGGGGATGGGATAGCAGATGAGAAAGAAAGCCTTGCCCATGGTTTTGCCGTTCATATTGGATTTGGAGCGCATGGAATGTCCGGTGCAATTATGGGTCCGGATGGACGCATCTGGTGGGGTATCGGTGACATCGGCATGAATGTGGTAGACAAATCTGGAAAACAATGGAAGTATCCGAATCAGGGCGTGATTGTACGATGTGAACCGGATGGCAGCCATTTTGAAGTTTTTGCAGCCGGTCTACGGAATACACACGAATTCGTTTTTGATGAATATGGCAATTTAATTACTGAAGATAATGATGGAGATCATGCTGGTGAAAGAGAACGATTGGTCTATGTGACGAATGGTTCGGATGGAGGCTGGCGAATTAATTGGCAATTTGGGAAATACACGGACCCGAATAATAATGGTTATAAGGTATGGATGGATGAAAAATTGCATCTTCCTCGCTGGCCAGGCCAGGCTGCATATATAACACCTCCAATCATCAATTATGTGAATGGACCCACTGGTTTGGTTTACAATCCAGGTACTGCCCTGGGGGACCGCTGGAAGAATTTCTTTTTCATTGCAGAGTTTAGGGGATCACCGGCCAACTCACCGGTGCACGCCTTCAGGATGAAACCATCCGGTGCTTCTTTTGAATTGGACACTACGCTGGAAGTAGTGAGTGGCCTGTTGCCTACAGGCCTGGATTTTGGCCCGGATGGAGCACTTTATATTGCCGACTGGATCGATGGGTGGGGCATCAAAGAACAAGGCCGGATATGGAAATTGGATGTTCCTGGCGGAGCTAACTCAACGGTTCGTGTGCAGACGAAAGAACTTATCCAAGCTGATTTTACTGAAAGATCCGCAAATGAACTTGGGGTTATTCTGAACTACCCGGATATGCGTGTTAGGCAGAAAGCCCAATTTGAATTGGTCAAAAGAGGATCAGGCGGTTTGGTCGCATTACAGTCAGCTGTAAAACAGGTTGATAATCAGCTGGCCAGGATTCATGGATTATGGGGAATTGCTCAAATGGCCCGAGCGGATTTGCAATATGCCAATCATCTGGTCCCTTTTCTGGATGATTTGGATCCAGAGATACAGGCTCAAGCAGCTAAGATGATCGGCGATGTAAGGTATGCTGAAGCAGATGCAAAGCTCATTGGTCTATTGAAACATCCTTCGCTTCGGGTTCAGTTTTTTGCCGCAGAAGCTTTAGGAAGGACTGAAGAAGCAGCAGCCATTGTACCAATTATTGATATGCTTATTGCCAATGATGATGTGGATGCCTGGTTGAGGCATGCAGGAGTACTCGCATTGTCCAGAATTGGTCAATCTGACCCATTGGTTGCATTACACGAGCATTCCAGTCGCGCTGCTCGTATTGCCGGAGTAGTTGCTTTGCGAAGGATTCGGCATCCGGGGGTTCGTAATTTTCTGCAGGATTCAGATGAATATGTTGTTACCGAAGCTGCCAGGGCCATTAATGATGATTTTTCCATTGATGAAGCACTTCCAGACCTGGCAAATCTGTTGATTTCCAGCCCCTTTATGGGAGAACCCTTGATCCGGCGTGCTATCAATGCTAACTTGAGGGTTGGGAATCAAGAGAATTTAGAAAATCTCAGTGACTATATTCTCAAGAAGAATGCACCGACCGTTTTAAGAGCTGAAGCACTGGCTGCTTTAAGTACCTGGGCCAATCCTTCCGTTTTGGACCGGGTCGATGGACGTTATCGCGGATCCATTCAAAGGGACAATCAAGCTATGATGGTGGTTTTGAAACCCATTATTCTTGATCTCCTGGAGAATTCCGAGGGGGATCTTTTAGTGACGGCTATCAATGCAAGTGCAAGGATTAATCTTACATCAGCTGGCCCATTATTGCTAAAATTGGTACAGGATGGCAAGCAAAAGGAGGCTATTATTGCTGCACTAGCCTGTTTGCAAAAATTCAAAACTAAAGAAATGGCTACAGCACTCACCTTAAGCCTAAAAAACCAGGATGCCGACATTCGATCGATGGCTTTATCCATTATACCAGACTCTGAGCTATCTGCTGAATTCGCCGTTTCTTTGTATGAAGATATTTTGAGTTCCGGAACCATCAAAGAGCAACAAGCCGCCTATGCTGGTTTGAAAAACATCCATTCCGAAGAAGCCAGACAATTAATTTTAGAAGAACTTGTAAAAGTAGATCAAGGAAGATTGAATCCAGCATTAAAACTGGATGTTATAGAAGCTGCTGAATCATTTGACTACCCAGCGATTAAAAGCTTGTTGGATAAAATTAATGAAGGGTATAAAAATGACCCATTGGCCAAATACGCCAGTGCACTTGAAGGAGGTGATAGTAGAAAAGGGCGACAAATATTTATCAGACATGAAGCAGCTCAATGTGTGCGTTGCCATTCTATATTTGAGTGGGGTGGGGATGCAGGTCCGAATTTGGCAGGAGTTGGTTCCAGGCTGAGCTCAGATAAAATTGTGGAGGCATTAATCAATCCCAGCGCAGAGCTGGCAGTTGGATATGGAATCGTCACCCTGGAAATTGAAGCGGAAGAAATGGTTTCCGGTTTTATTCTTGAAGAGAATGAGTCTATTTTAAAACTGAAAATTACCAATGAGCAAATCAGGGAAGTGGAGAAATCGAAGATAACCAATAGACAAAATATTCCTTCTGCGATGCCCTCTGTAGAAAATATATTAACTGTTCGAGAATTAAGAGATTTAGTTTCTTTTTTGGTAGAATTAAAAGAGGAAGATTTATAATCCGCCTACACTTAGGCTGTGGCGCCGGGGTTCAGCCTACGCTAAAGCTTCGGTGAACGGAGGGAGGCGGTTGGTTATAATATTTATTGAGCATGACCAAAATTAAATTAGACTCAATGAAGGGAATGACAGAAGACGATTATACACCACCTTGGTACTTGCTTAACGGCCACATGGATTCCATGTACCTGTATCTGTTGCGCAAGGTATATGTCAAATTTAATCGAGAAAGAATTGAATTACCTGATGGTGATTTCTTGGATCTTGACTGGAGAGAGGACCACAATTCTGATCATTTGCTGGTGTTGTGTCACGGGCTGGAAGGCAGTAGTCAAAGCAAATATATGCTAGGAATGACCCGGTATGCATTAAACAATTCATGGAATGTTTTAAATATTAATTTTCGATCATGTAGTGGTGAAATGAATCGATTGCTTCCATCCTATCACCACGGGCAAATTGACGACCTCACTTTTGTTCTAAATAAAATATTGGATTCTAAGCATTACTACCATATTCATCTGATGGGTTTTAGTTTAGGAGGCAATGTTATTATCAAATATTTTGGCACTTTTGGTAAGGAACTGGATGATCGGATAAAATCTGCTGTAGCTATTTCTGTGCCTTCAGATCTTCATTCTTCTTCTGCCGCGCTGGATGAAAAGCGCAATTTCCTCTACACCATGAATTTCAGAAGAAGTATAAAAAAGAAATTCATCGCAAAAGATCGTAAATTTCCAGGGGTCTTGGATTTGTCAAACTATGACCAGGTAAAAACATGGTGGGAATTTGATACAACCTTTACGGCTAAGATTTTTGGTTTTAAAGATGCCGATGAATATTATGCGCAAGGTTCTGCAAATAATTTCATTGCCGGCGTCAGAAAGCCTACGCTGATCATCAATGCGCTGAATGACCCGTTTCTTCAAAAACCAAGCTATCCGTACCACCTGGCGGAAATGTCCTCCTTTGTGAAACTGCTTACTCCAAAAAGAGGTGGACATGTTGGATTTGCATTGAAAGGTAAAGACTATACCTGGGCTGAGAAAAAGGGATTTGACTTTTTAAAAACCAATAACTAGGTTGAGTAGATATTACGTTATTATTAATTTCAAGAGGCTAATCAAGCGCTTTATCTGGTATTGGCTCCTATTTGTCTACAAGAAGTTATAAATAACCCCCATTTCTTGCATGCAACTGTAGATTGAAATACATTTACAGTGATACGAAAGTCATGAATCAAGTAGATCAGCAAATTCTTACCTATTTAAATGATCATAATGAACAGGGCATGCAGCTTTTGTTCAAGTATCATTATCAGGATATTTGTAGGGTAATCCATTCCGTGGTAAAGAGGACTGATGTTGTGGAAGACCTTGCGCAGGAAATGTTACTCCGGTTCTGGAATAAACGGGGAGAATTAACCATTAAGTCTTCTTTGAGAAGCTATTTGAAAACCATGGCAGTGCGTGAAGGTATTGGTCATTTGAGAAAACAAAAAGAATTACCTGTTGATCTGCCTCAAAATACGGTGATTAGACCGGAACAAACCCTGGAGGCGAAAGAATTGCAGGGTAAGATTGCACATGCTATTGATGAATTACCCACTCGCTGTAGAGAAGTTTTTCAATTATCCCGGGAAAAATCACTGACTTACAAAGAAATTGCAAATAAGCTGGATATTTCGCCAAAAACCGTTGAAAATCAAATGGGTAAGGCATTAAAATTGCTACGAGAACGGTTAAAAGAAGTAATGTATTCAATGTTTTTTTAAAAAAAAGGAAGTTTAAATAGGGGTAGGTGGCCCTTAAGTACATCTAATCACTGAGTACTCGAATTATGGAAGAAAGAATTTACAGTCAATTAATTGATTACATTCAAGGTCGATCCTCAGATGAAGAGAAGGATGCCTTATTTGATTTGATCCAACAGAATGATCAGGTAGCTGAGGCATTTTATGAACTACAAGAAATATATCAACCATCTGACTTTAGCTGGAATAGTGAGGCTGCCTGGGATAATTGGAAAATTAAAAAACAGAAAGAGTCAATTGGTGGATCCCGGATAGTACCCTTATTTACCATAAAAAATATTCTTAAGGTTGCCGCAGTGATATTACCGTTAGTTATAGCACTTACCTTTATTTTAAAACCAGATCCTTCTATTGTGGTAGATACTGAATGGGTGTCAATAACTACCATGGAAGGTGAAACCAGGGAGGTAGCCTTGCCAGATGGAACAACGGTTACATTAAATGAGCTATCCAATCTTACGTTTGACGCCAATTTTACAGCCCGCAATGTAGAATTTCATGGAGAAGCATTATTTGCAGTAGCAAAAGATCCATCACGTACTTTTACGGTTTCTAATGATATCACACGGGTTAGTGTATTAGGCACTCAGTTTAATATTAACTCGGATAGGGAATCCGGGAAGATAGAAGTCGCTGTTCTTGAAGGGAAGGTTAAGTTGGAGGCAGTGGATCAGCCCACCAATTTTGTATTTTTGGAAAGGAACGATTTAGGTTCGTACTCTATCAATTCAAAAGAGCTAATTAAAACGACCACCAATGCTGAGAATAGTATTGGGTGGAAAACACTGGTTTTAGATTATGAAAGTCAGCCTTTAAATAGAGTAATTGCCGATTTAGAAAAAATATATAAAATAAAGTTCGTTTATACCGACGAGCGTATCGGAAATTGTACATATAAGGTGAATTTCCAAAATTATTCAGTGGATCAAGTGATCGCAGCATTGGAATTTGCCTTGGATGGTCAAATATCTTTCAATCAATCTGAATGGGTAATTGATGCAGCACCTTGCGATTAAAATAAGTTTACTATTTCTTTTTTTTCAAGTATCTCTGATGGGGCAGTCTATCGAGTTTGAACATACCGTTAAAGTAAAATTTGAGAATGTGCCGTTGGTTCAGGTTCTAGAGACGATGACCAAAATGTATGACTACCAGTTTTCCTATATACCCGAAAAGATGCCTTTACAGAATCGGGTGTTCTGGAATCCGAAAGATGCGCCTAATAATCAAAATATTGAAAATTTTCTTCAAGAGCAAAAGATTCAATTTATCAAAATTGGGGACCAATATGTGCTTAAATATCAAGAGATCGAAGAAAGGCTGGTAGATACTTCTCCAGTTGAAGAAGGATTTCTAAGCGCATCTGATTTTGAAAGTGATTACAAAGAACAAAGACCATTTGTGGATTTTACTAGCATAGCCATTATTTCTAGTGATAATTTATCCATTCCATATAGTTACAGTCCGGCACTTCCCATTAGTAAAGATTTAAATCTACCTAGAATAGATGATTCGGCAAGGAGTCCCTTCGAAATGATGGAAAAAGAAGGGGCACAAATATCTTTGATTCCTGGCATTGGAACCAGTAAGGCAAATACAGAAAGGGTGAATAAAGCTTCGATTAATTTACTCTATGGACATAATGGTGGGGTGGAAGGGCTTGAAGTTGGAGCTGGGGTCAATCGAATTGAAAATGATGTTAACGGGGTACAGGTGGCCGGAATTGCCAATCATGTAGGGAATAAGGTGACCGGACTCCAATGGGCCTCGGTGTATAATCGAGCTAAATCACTGAATGGAGTTCAATTGAGTGGAACAATCAATGTGATAACTGATACGCTGGATGGCATGCAATTTTCAGGTTTCGGAAATATTCACCAGGGTACTGTCGGTGGTTTTCAATTTGCTACCTTTTTTAATACTTCCCGGGGAGCCGCCAATAGTCAAATATCCGGATTTTATAACCAGGCCGAATCCATTGATGGATTACAAGGAGGTATCATCAATTCGGCCTCACATGTCGAGGGTATTCAGATTGGATTAATCAATATTGCTGACTCCGTATCCGGAGCATCCATCGGACTGCTTTCTTTTGTCAAATATGGTTATAACCATATTGAATTATACAATACT
>JAHEJC010000354.1 GCA_024639065.1 Lewinellaceae bacterium
GCTTTCTTCAAATGGTGGTCAGGTAATGGTTCCTCTAGACAACTACGAAGGTGATGGAGATTACGGATTTGGCAAGAAATTCGGATGGTGTCAAGACAAATATGGTATATCGTGGCAATTTCTACTTACTGAATAACTAATTATAAGCAAACTACGAAATAAAAAATAACTACTGCTAATAATTAGTGACAAATGACCAGTGAATGCAAGGTCACCCCACAGCATTTTCGCTGGTGTCCTCCTGCGTAATTCTACGGCGGATAAATTGTACTAAGCACCCATCCAATCAAAGGATCAAATTGGAAGATTCAACCCACTCAAGAAATGGCAAATCTAAAATTTCAATATTGTGTAGTTTCAAAAAGACTGGTTATTCTCAGCGTAAAAAAGAATATCATGATATTAAAGAATTTAAACTAGGTTATTCTTCCTAATCTTTTTGAGTAATAGTTTGCGGTTCACTTTTGAGCCAACTGAATTATCATATTCTGTTTTATCGACAAAAGTTTTTCTGGTCACTAATTGTCAGTAACTACTTGTAATATCACTTTTCGATATTTTGGAATTTTCCTCAACTGTTTAGATTTAGGTGATCCCCTAATAGTAGGTATTACTATGTCAAAAATAACCATTTCACCATTACCGCATCGGGGACACCTGCAAATATACTTTCCTGTAGTCATAAGAATAAATTCTCTAGTATCTACTTTTATTTTCTGAGTAGGTTGAGTTGCTTCGAGCGATTTTCGAGCACTATGCAGGTCCATTTTTTTTACTCTTGAAGACAACAATCCAATATGCCTTATTCTGACGAGGAAGTGATATGTTCAGCAAACCGTTTTATAAATTCAGTACCCTGGGCAGTTTTTATCTTAGACTGATCCATTTTTCTATCCAAATACCTAAATGTGACATTCTGGGTATCAACTTTTAGAATTCTGTAATTGCTTATGCATATTTTATGAGTATATCTTGCCAGATATTCAAATACTTGCTGAGGGCCACCGACCGCGTGCCGCCATAGCTTTAGCGGTGGGGCAAGGCTTCTTTTGCATAAACCACCCATTCTTTTTTGTACAATTTGTCTTTGACGACTCGGTAACTCTGGATCATATCTGTAGACATCTTTAAATGACCACCTTGGAACTCTTCGTGTATACCTGCTAATAGTTTTCCTCTGAATAATCTAGATAAAGCTTTGACCGGAAACAGGAAACTTCCATTCGATTTAGCATGTTTCCAATTTCCATTTTTAGTCAATCCGCCAGCCGGAATGATACAATGGATCCTTCGACCAGCTCAGGACAGGCGTGCGGATGATAAGCCATTTGTTGAGTCCATGTGTGCAGAATGCAAATAGCTCCTATCTTGCCTGCAATGCCATGCTTAGGGTCATTACCAAAAGCCAAAAGTGTTTCTCGTACACTGCGAAATAGCAAATTATACAAAAGCTTTTTATTATACCTGAAGTAGCTATAGAGCTCACTTGGCACGGTGAATACACCGTGAAAGTATTTCACAGGAAGTTGGTCATGCATACGCTCATGCAACCCCGCCTGAACGGACGGGCAGGCACTTGTGTTTGTTGACCGCTTTACAGGACGGACAATGTCTATTGCCACAATTCATAAAATGCTCATGTCTCCCATTTGGTCGCCACACCATTTATGCTTTAACGTTGTGCTTCATTCCCCAGATTCGACCGCCCTAAATTGATGAGAAAAAGTATCAATTTTTCCACGGCAAATTAATTTCCCTTGCTAACGTTCGCCTTGGGAGTTTAATAAATTGACATAGAAAATATAAATTTGACTGAGAAAAATGACTATTGATAATCAACAACTTAGCGAACGTTAGTCAGAATTCCCCAGATTCGACCGACCAAAATGATCAGAAAAGATATCAATTTTTCCTCTACAAATTAATTTCCCTTGCTAACGTTCCCTTTAGTGATAGGATGATTATCTTAGCAATATGACTAATAAAATGCATGCTGATAATCAATGACTTAGCGAACGTTAGTCAGAATTAGGACAAACAATAATCAATGATAAAATTCTTTAGAAAAATTAGACAAAATTTACTCACTGAAAATAAATTCAGTAATTATCTGATTTATGCGATTGGGGAAATTATACTTGTTGTCATAGGAATACTTATTGCACTGGCAATTAACCAAAAGAACTCGATTATTAATAATAATGAGCTGAAAAATTTATACTTAATTCAATTAAATGAAGAAACAGATCGTAACATTAAGGATTTAGTTGATTATAAAGAAAATATAATAAAAAGACTTGCAGAATTAGATACTTTATTTCAGATATTGGTAAACAAAGAATATGATAGCCCAAATTTACTATCTAAGTCAAGATATCTTTATCAGAGAAATACATTTAACCCTACAATGACAACATATGAAAATTTGAAATTTTCTGGAGATCTAAAACTTTTTGATGATATAAATTTGCGCAACTCAATTTCTGAAACTTATAATACTTTCAATCGAATAAAAACAGTTGAACAGATAGATTTAGAGGTAATTAATGTATACTATCAAGATTATTATATGTCAAACGCGAGAACATTGGATTTGAATTTATCTTCAGAAAATTTTGGTAAAGATATCTATTTTGAAAATACAGTCATAGTAAGAATAGTTACCTTAAAACAAATTAAAAGTGCGTATGAAAATTCCATTGAATCTTTAGAAGAATTAAAAATCACTTTCGCTGAATTACAAAATGATAATTAGAAAATAACGAAAGCACAACAATTTATAAAAGTAATAATGATTTGAGTCAATACTCAATCCGTTTTTTGTTTAGTTAAGTATATTGCTAACTGAAAGTGATTGCATTTAAAACCCGCTATTAGTCTTATATAAATTGTTATGCCCAATAAGTGAAAATTGAAATCAGTTGATCAAGTTATTTATTGTTTGTCTGTTATTCGTTGCTTGTACATCAAATGATTCCTTTGAATCAGATATTAAAGAAATGTCAAAAGCCAGCGGCATGGCTGAAACATCTCAACTTAAAAATGCAGATAAACTCTTAGTGCCATTATTGGAGCGCAATCCAAATTGGGGTGAAGGTTGGATATATTTAGGACGTTCACTTGCTGCTCAAGGTAAATATTCCGAAGGTGCAGCTGCAGTAGAAAAAGGGGGTATCCTTGGAGAAAAACGTTCTACTGTATGGCTTGAAGCCTGCTCTATGGCACTCAAAAGTGATAACCATCAGCTGGCGTTAAATTATTTGCATAAAGCACTTCAGGGAAAAGTCCATCGTAAATGGCTTATTCAACCTTCTTCGTTTGATGGATTTCTTGATCTGGGGGATTTTTTGGAAACCGAGGAAGCTCGAAAATTACTTATGGATGCTACAGTATTAAGACCTGCTTTGCATCCGGACCTGCTTGAGATTGAGAAAAAATTAGCCTCGAATGATAATACCGATGAGGAAATCAAAAACATGGTGGCAGATTATACACTTGTGTTAAAGACTCTCCCAGTGAATGGTGAAATGTTGTATCACTTGGCTAAAAAGCAACTTCAAGTTGGGAAATTGACAGAGGCACTTTACTCATTCCAGCAGGCAAAAATGATTGGATTTCAAAGCCCTGGTATAATTGATGGTTGGCTAGCACATACTTATGCCCAATTAGGAAACCACGATGCAGCTTTTGAACATTTGGAAAGCAACCTTGCAACCAATGATACACCAGATTGGATTTTCAATCCAGGAGAATTTGATCCTGTTTATGACGATCCACGTTGGGAAAAAATTGTAGATAAATATAAGCCTACCAATACACCAGTAGTTCAAATTCCTAATAAAAGCCAGGGTTCAGGTTCTTATCCCACAAAAAAATGGTCGAGAGTAAGTCCGGATAATGCTGGTATTAATGAAAATATATTGCAAGATGCTGCTATGCATATTGAATCTTCTTTTCCAACGATAACAAGTTTGTTAGTTGTCCAAAATGGACAGTTGGTTTTTGAGCGGTATTTTGGTGGGTATACAGCTGAAGATGCTTTTAACCTGAAGTCTGCTACCAAAAGTGTAACTTCCACGCTAACCGGAATAATGCATGACCAAGGAATAATTCCAGACATCAGCACACCTATAGTGAATATCCTACCTGAATATTTTGAAGGCGTTGAAGATTCTTTGAAATACCTGATAACATTGGAACATCTGCTGACAATGTGTTCCGGTTTAGATTGGGTTGAAGGTACAACAAAATCTGAGGAGCTGTTCTTAACGGGAAACTATGCCCGATTACTTTTAAAAGAAAAACAGCTTCATCCACCGGGTGAAGTTTTTGAGTATAGTTCCGCGGTAACCCATTTATTAGGTGTAGCATTGGCTAAGGCAAGCGGTCAGGATTTATTGAGTTTTGCATAGAAACACCTATTCGATCCATTGGGTATCACCCCAGAGTTTTGGGCTCAGGACCTACAGGGCTACTATCTGGGAGACGGTGAATTACGCCTGCGACCACAGGATCTCGCCAAATTTGGGTTACTCATTTTGCGAGGAGGTGGATGGGAAGGAAAATCTATTGTTTCGACAGAATGGATAAGAAAAGCAACCTCAATTCACGTCCCCATCGCCAGAGGACCACACACTTCTTATGGTTTCCAATTTTGGATACTTAATGTTCAGGGGCATAGGGTCATTGAAGCACATGGATATGGAGGTCAACGTTGCGTAATTATTCCCTCTTTGGATCTAGTTTGTGTGATTACTGCAGAACCGGTTACCCCAGAAGTGTTGCCTGATGCTTTTATTGGGCAGTGGATTATACCGGCAGTTGAAGGCAAAAAAAATGAATAATATAAATGGGCAAAAAATTATGTATGCTCATGTGCTAAAGTGCGTATCTAAAAAAGAGTGTGCGTCTTACCGCTGCTTTTTGTGCTTTTCAAGATAGCTTAGTTTAGAATTACTTGCCAGTCGATCTTTCATCTCTCTGGCCTCACTCAAGCTCGGCATCTACGTGGGCCTTGGACTTTCTCGCGTAGTTTTTCCGAACTTGAACGGAAGCACAAAAAGCGCTGCCAGTGCATAACAAGGTGGAGCACAGAATACTCCCTTTGGTTGTACTCCGGCTCCATTTTCACGTTGCAAGCAATTAGAATACGCTAAATCCACAAATTTGGTTTAAACATTGTTATAAACATCTCGAAAGTAAGATTTCTTTTTTATGCCTTGAACTTTCTAAAATTCTAACTCAAGCAATTTTTTCACAAACTGTAATATTTATCTGGGCAACCACTTATTGAGCAAAAACAAAGGCTATATTGACTAAAATCATTTCGTGTTGTAACAAAAAGGAATACATTAAGAGCATATTCATATTGTTAACCAATTAAATCAGACCAAAATGTTCAAATTATTGTCTAAAATCGTAAATGGTGCTAAAGGTGCTATAGTATCGGCTCTTAAAGGAGCAACAGATATTGTTGGTACTGTCATTACAACTGTAAAGAAAATAACTATCAATACAGTTAAAGAATCGGGAGATTTTGTAAAAGAAGGTATTCAGGTACCGGCCGCTATTGTAAAGGGGGCTATTGAAGGTCTTTCTGAAGTTGGAATATCCTTTATAAGGGCTATAAAAGGGATTATTGATGGAACTGTTCAAGGAGCAATGGAATCTGGAATAAATCAGCGTGATGCTGTTAGGGGTGCAGTCGGCCAAACTTTATATAACGCAAAGGAGCTAGGCGTAGATATAGGTGAAACAGCCGTAGCAGCAGTTAAAGGAGCAATTGATGGCGTTACAAAATCTGGAGGAGATGTGGCGAAAGCAACAAAGACAGCAGTAAGAACAGCTATTACCGTTGCTGGAGACATTGGTGGTGAAACTCTAAATACCGTAGAGAAAGCTTTATCTACTTCTGTAAAAGGTGCTAATAAAATTATTGATGAAATGGACCTTAGTAAGAAAAAAGTAAATTAGATTAATTTTCGATCAACATTTTTGTTAAAATACATAGAAGCTACGCTTTACAATAAGGATGTTAGCAAGGTTATACTTAAGATAATACAGATACTAATTCTACTTACGTTCATATCTAATATTAGCATGTTCAGCCAGGAGAAGTTGCGTTGCCTGAATAGACTCAACTCCAACGTGCTCCGGATAAGCCCTTCCAAATCCCTTGGGCTTTCTGTTCGTTGCGTTACGGATTGATTGACTATCCTGACGCTACGGTCAGGTCTTGTTTTTCTATTTGATTATTTTATAATTCCGTGAAGCTGTTGATTTATTTTGGATGAGTCTACATAGCGAGTTGCCGGTATATAAGGCCAGTTTACTACTGAGCGTTTTTGAGTTTACCAGATATTTTAAAAAAGATTATAAATATACGGTTGGGAAAAGCATAACCAGGAAGCCATCAATTTGCTCACCTATAGTAGACATTCACCTTTCGTTATGAATTCCCATAAATGGGAGCATGGGCTTTATCTGGTAATTCTAGAAATTGATCAACAAGTGTTTGCATTGAAAGCTGTCAAAAACTGAATCGACCCATGGCTTATACTAAGGTGCTCAAAAGTGGACGGATCTATCTTTAGTCTGTTATTTTTGAGAAAATCAGATTAAATTTTTAATAGAAAAATCAAGCTCAAATTCTAAGCCACTTTTTCCTCTTTGATATTTTCTTAAACTGGAAATAAACCTCGTTGCAAAGTGAGAATCCGGTTATTTCCACTTTCCCACATTAAGAAATGTCATCGGAATGTAATAATTGATTGGCTTTGTAGTTTGTAGCTGACAAACTTTATAGTTTTGCGTTTCAATAAAATAAAACAGATTATGAAACATACAATATTTTGGATTTTACTTGCAGTGATTATTTTCACTGTGTCTTGCAGTAAAGACGATTTACCACCCAACACAGCCCTCATAAAGGGCACGGTAACCATAGAAAATTTAGATGTTTGGGCCACATGGGCGGATAGCGGGGAGGTCCAACTGACTATCTTCCCGGAGTTTAGCCTAAATCCACCTGCAGGATGGGGTGAAATACCCGATGGAACATTTGGTCCAGGTG
>JAHEJC010000355.1 GCA_024639065.1 Lewinellaceae bacterium
GAAAGATAAATAAAATTAGCTAGCACCGTCCAAGATCAAATCGTTCGAAAGTTTCAAAAATAAAAATCCACCGACAGGCTTATAAGCAAGCTACTTTCTTTCAAGGGGTCAAGACCCCTTGGGACGAAATGACCACAGTAATGCAAATCGCTGACAGCGCTCTCTTATTTTCAAATACCGTCAACTCCGTTAAAAATTCTGAATATGCATTCACATAATTCCATCAAGCGCTGTCAGCGCTGAGGAAATTCAGGATTGGTAAGCTTGACCGGTAGGAGCGATTGATAAACCATACATCCGAGTAAATGATGATATTCGGAAATTGATTGTAAACTAAATCATATTTCACTTCAAGGGGTCTTGACCCCTTGGGACGAAATGAATCGTGTGATCCCTTAAGATAAAAGAGTTGCCTAGACATAATCATCCAAAGGATCCCATTTCCTTCTCAATCTTTCCAATTCTTTAAGTTCCAGTTTATCTTCCTGAGACAATTCTTCTTCCGGTGGAAGGGCAGGAGGATTCATCTTATATTGGCGAGCCATTTCTTTTTCGATTTCTTTTTCTTCCCAACCCTGGCTAAAAGGCAATCCAAAAGTCGAAACGTAAACAATGCCCAGAATAAGGGCCAACACCAGGATGGGAAACTTTATCCAGTAAGCAGCCCAGCCGTGGAAATTGAGGCTAATCACATAAAGGATTATGGAAATAGCGGTAAAAATCATGGCGACCACATAAAATCCTTTTTTTGCCTGTACTTTTTTTTCAGCTTTTTTGCGTAGATCTTCGTAATACATAATCACATAATTAGCGTTTTAACATGTTGGCTCATTAGCTTTTAGCTTTGCCTGCATATTATCCTTTTAAAGCGGCCCTTTTCATATCCTCATCCCGTTTAGCTTTAAACTCGCTACCTTCTTTCCATTCAGGGAATGTGGTTTCATTCGCCAGCTTTAAGCCAATGTTATAAAATAGCTGAGCATCCTCTTGCAATCCACTTAAATCCCAGGAATCGTCATATTCGTCGGAAGGTTTATGATAATTCTTACTGGTAAATTCGTTTTGTTTTTCCATGGCGTACTCCTTGCCCTTTTCCCGATGATCATAACCACCTTGAGCATACAATGCAGGAATACCAGCTTTTGCAAAATTAAAATGATCCGACCGGTAAAAGAATCCTTTTTCTGGTTCTTGCCCACCTTGGACATAACGGTCTTGCTCCGCAGCAGCATCTTTTGCATAATCGTCCATATCGGATTGGCCATAGCCGATGATAGTAAGGTCTTTCATTTTACCAAATGGATTTAAAGCATCCATGTTGATATTTGCGACAGATTTTGTAATTGGATAAACCGGATTTTCAGCATAATAAGCAGAACCTATTAGACCTTGCTCTTCAGCAGTAACAAACAGGAATAAAATAGATCGCTCCGGTGGAGTAGGTAATTGACTAAATCCCTCTGCTATGGCCAATAGACTTGCCGTGCCACTGGCATTATCTAGAGCTCCGTTGTAGATTGAATCTCCATTTACCGCATTCCCAACACCCATATGATCCCAGTGTGCACTATATATAATATACTCATTCGGTCGTTTAGATCCCGCCAAAAGTGCCATGACATTTTGTGACTTGTCGCGCTTATAATGGTTGGTCATTGATACGGACATCTTCAATCCCAATGCGACCGGCTTAAAGGTCGGTGTTCTGGCAGCTCGAATTAATTGAGCAAAATCCTGCCCACTTTGATTCATTAATTCTTTAGCTGCATCCAGAGTGATCCAACTTTCAACAGGGCATTTATAATCATCTGGTGGTGATTCCAAATTCAATTGAGCACCACTCCATCCGGTTTGTACTACAAACCAAGGATAACCTGCTGAGGCAGTCTCATGAATGATTATAATGGCCGCTGCCCCCTGTCTTGCTGCCTCCTCGTATTTATAGGTCCATCTTCCATAATAAGTCATCGTATTCCCCTTAAAATATACTTCATCTTCCTGGCCAAATCCAGGATCATTGACCATGACTAAAGCTGTCTTTCCTTTTAAGTCTACTCCGGCAAAATCATTCTTGCCATATTCAGGCGCTACTATTCCATAGCCACAAAAAACTATTTCGGATTCACTCACCTGAATTTCTTCTTGAATTCTACGGGTATTGGCTACAAAGTCATCACTTAGTTTTAACGTAGTTGTTTTCCCCTTACCAGTAATAGTCATGGTTTCGGAAGGAACGCTGGTGATTTCCACCATAGGCACTTCTTGAAAGAAACTTTCTCCATTGCCTGGTTGCAGGCCCATATTTTGTAATTGGTCTTTGAGATAATTAATGGTGATCGTTTCTCCCGGGGTAAATGGTTTCCTTCCTAAATACTTATCGCTGGAAATCTCTTGAATATGTTCTCCAATTTTATCAGCATTGATGATGATTGACGGCGTATCTAAGTTAGAAGTGCATGAGTAAATTAAACAGATAGCAATTAGGGATATTAAGAAATTCGTTTTCATTAGATCTTTTAACTTTTATTTTTAGATTAAATTATAAAGGCAAGAATACTTATTGATCAAGAAAAAAGTATATGAGGTTTAACCTAAGACTTTAAAAGATCAAAGTCCAATAATTGATCATTCCCTAAATATTTGTCATCCTGATGCAGATACCACTTTCTTGATGCTGGTATGCGTATCCCATCTCTTTCTACTTCGCCTTCTAAAATAATGTATTCGCCATCAGACTTGGATTCATCATGATAGAATCGATATCCGATCATGGCATAGCTGGACTGATCAAAGTAAAAATACCAAATGTCACTTCCTACTGCAGGGTCATAAGTAACTTTGATTTCCCACACTTTTTTACCATTAAAATACGTGGGATTTGCTAGTTCAGCTACTCTTGTGCCTGGATCTTTTAAAATCAATGGAGCAAACCATAGATAGCGATAATAATTGTGCATCTTATCAAATCTTTCTTTGGTAAGCTTATATTTATCCAAGGTCTCCTTGTTTAGTTTTCCATTCCCATTAACTTTAAACTTAATCTCTCCATTCAAGTTTTCCATGGTTGTGGTTCGGTCCTTTTCGTGGTCCGTTGTTGAAAATAATGAACTGTGCAATCCGACAAACACGGTTGTATGCCGGTTACTACCATCTGGTCGAATCTGATTCAATTTCATCTCAATAGGAAATTGTTGCAGCTTACCTTGTGGATCATGATACTTGATCGAGTTATTAAGGACCATTTTGGATTGCATTTCCTGGGCCTGTATAGAAGGGCTTGCAATAAATGCCATTATTAAGAAAACGTAGTACAGAACTGCTTTTTTAATACCAAGCATATGTTTATTTTTTGTTCGAAGAATAAAAATACGAATTTACCCTCAATAACATCAAAAGCAGTAGGACCTTGTGTATTTTATCTTTTCGGCTTCCTTCTCTATGCACCCTTTGTGCCCTTGTGGTTTAATTATCCATTTCCCTTCTTTTTATAAACCACGAATCACATCAATTATTTTTGTCATTAGACCTTCCTTTTCTATTGTTCTTTGTGCCTTTGCGGTTCCAAATAGCCGGTTTTCATTGCAGGGACGCTTCAAAAATTTTTCTAAACGTAAAAGCTCTAATTGAAGGACCATGTTGTTTTAAATAGTTCAATCGCTTTTTTGCTTCGGCAGCGTCGGGCATCGGGTCACCTATCGGAAACCACCACAAAGCCAAATGTGGCTCATTCATTTTTGCAAACCATTTTCCTCGATCCTTCAACACTTTCAAATGATCCGAGCGATAAGCGTAGGACTTAAGATCCTTGATCGATCTCCAAACCGACAAATTCATTTTAAGCAGAGGATCATCGTAAACCGTGGCATGTACGGAAGAATTGTCACCATCTTGCATTCTCCATATGAAGCCAGGACTGTCTTCCGCTAGTTGATTCATCTCATCCAATTGATTTACAAATTCGGCGATTGAGGGATCATCAATAGAGGCTAGCAATCTTCTAATATTGACTTGAGCCAGGTAATAATTCATCTGTACAATTTAGCTAAATCTATTAATAAAAAAAAGCCCTGCCCCAATCGGGACAAGGCTTATATCACCACCAAATTATATCTTACCCAATGCTTATCCTTCCCTACATTCATTGAATAAATTCCTTAGATCTTCAAAACTATCTATGGTTACAGAAAGTCCGCTATCCTTCATCGTTACATTAAATGGTACGACGATCCTAGGGTAATTTTTCAGCTTATGATGTTTTCTTCCCGGATGATTTTGATGTAATTTCTTTAATGCCTCCAGGTCTGCTACGCCTACCACAACTCCATCAGCAACTTTGAATTTGACTGGAAAATCTAGCGTAAAACAATTATTATCAATTAGATTAGGACCGTGCCTTTTCACTTTACACAAGGCAATTAATTTTTGAGCTTGCTCTTTATTCTCCAGGGTCACAATCTCACCACTAGCTAATTCTACATCATGAGGAAAAGATATCTCGGGCCGGTCACCTACATCTGGGTTGGCTTCTTTCCAAGCCTGGATAACCTCTCTGAAAGATTCTTTATCGGCAACTACTTCAGATGTTCCATCCGGAAAATCAATGGTCAAAGGGAAAACTGGTTTAATACAGGGTCCATGAGGGCTGTCCTCAAAACACTGCATGGCCAACTCTCTAAATTGTTCAGGAGTCTCAATAGTGATCACGGTGCCATCCGTCAACTCTACATCCTGTGGTAAGGTAATCTTAGGCCTTTCGGTCGCATCCGGATTATCCTCTCTCCATTGCTTCAGAGCGGCAAAATGAGATTCTTGATCATCATAAGTTACCGATGTTCCATCGGGGTATGCAATAGTCATTGGATAAATATTATCAAAGCAGTGACGAATAATATGTCCTCTTACTTTGCGTCTTTTGCATCCCCTGGCAATTTCACGTAATTGAGATCCTTCTTCTATGGTAACCACCGTGCCATCTGCCAACGTTACTTCAGCTGGTAGTTTTACTCGTGGTCTTTTTGCTCCTGGATTAGATGCTCGCCAGTCCTTTGCAAAATCAATTAATTCCTCCTTACTATTTATCACCACCGTATCCACGGTTCCAGTTTGCAAGGTAATGGGATAAACCCATCCGTAACATTTAACACCATTTGTCTCTTCATTATCACGGAGATCAATATCAGTGTATTCATAATTGTCAAAACTACTCTCTGTAAGATTGTCTTTTTGACATGCTGTAATTAAAATGGCGGTTAGAAAGGTCAAAGTTATCATCCAATTAAATCGCTTCGTAATCATAATTTTATTATTTCAAATGAATTAAAAGTATTTACAACCATAGAAGCCATACACGATATGTTTGTACTCACCCACTAATAAAAAAATTAAGATTTTAAAAATTTTAATGCTATCCAATTTGCTATCTTCGGCAAGATTTTTGACAAAATAGTGTATTCAAGCCATTCAGAATGAACGATTTAGAATTGTGGCAACAACTTAAGAACGGTGACCGAACTGCGTTTAAAAAAATTTATGCAGATCATATCCAGGCACTCTATAAATATGGACGCAGGTTCTGCAATGATCCTTCATTGGTGGAAGACTGTATCCAGGATTTGTTTATAGAAATTTGGAACAAGCGCACGACGATCGGGAATACAGACTCTATAATCCGCTACCTGCTGGTCTCTTTGCGCAGGAAAATATACCGTCAAAACAAAGTTAAAAACAAGGTTGAATTAAACGATCAACTGTTTCCATCAGAAGATGATTCGTTTCGCTGGCCTGAAGATGATCATAGCGACCAGCGTAAAAAAGAACTTCAAGCGGCTATTAAATCCCTTTCACCCAATCAACAGGAGGTTATTTATTTAAAATACTTTCAAGGCTTGGATTATGAGGAAATTAGTGAAGTGCTAGACATGAAATATCAATCAGTAAGAAACCTGGTGTACCGTGCTATGACTAAGCTCAGAGATCAATTCCCAATTATATTTTTACTAATGTTACCCTTTATTGAGTACAATTCATTTTCAATATGCTTCTGTATATAGTGAATTTAATATAAATGCAAATGTCAAAAGATTTTACCACCTATAGTTCTATTGACCTCGCTGAGGACCAATCATTTATCGAATACGTAAAAAGAGCGAATCCTCAAAGCATCAAATTTTGGATGCAATGGATTGAAAAGCATCCTACTCATTTATCCAAAGTGAAACAGGCTGAACGTATGATAAATGACCTTTTAGTCCAAGAAGAATCACTTTCACCATCTAAGGTGGATGAACTTTTTGCAAAGATCGAATCCAGCATGGAGCAACCAATTGTTGCCAGGGTTAGAAAGTTATCGTGGATGAAGTATGCTGCGGCAGCGGCAATTTTATTATTGGTCTCGGTATTCATTTTTTGGCCTTCTTCCTCCACTAATATTTATAAAACGAAATTTGCACAACGGGAAGAAATCATGCTGCCCGATCAATCCGAAGTACTGCTTAATGCAGATTCAGAGCTTGAATTTGATGATCGCCAATGGTCAGCACAGCGATTGATAAGTCTGAATGGTGAAGCTTTTTTCGAAGTAAAAAAAGGAAGCCGTTTTGTGGTAAATACAACGATTGGATCAGTAGAAGTCCTGGGTACTTCGTTTAATGTATTAAACCGAGACGGGTATTTTGAAGTCATATGTAAAACAGGTAAGGTAAAAGTATCGGTAAATCAGTTAGGTGAAACTGAAATAATTGAACCTAACCAGGGAATTTTTTATAGCCAATTAGAAAATAAGTTGGTCAAGAAAATCATTTCTAAAGAGCAAACCGATTTGTGGACAACTGGGGAAATTCGTTTTGAAGAAAAACCGATTCAATATGTGCTCAATGAGATCTCGAGACAATTTGATGTTCAGATAAATGGAGCGAATATTGAAGCAGCTTATACTGGAACCGTTAAATTGAGTTCATTGGATAGTGCCCTATATGCAGTTTGTTGGCCAATGAACCTTAAATATGAAATCAATGGGAGGCAAGTGGAAATAGTAAAATAGTCATCGCCTCGACTATATATGC
>JAHEJC010000356.1 GCA_024639065.1 Lewinellaceae bacterium
AAATAAAAGGATTAAACCAATACAAGAATAAGCAAATTTCATTTGAAGAGGATTTTATTAATAAAGCCTAAAAATAAAAAAGGCTCTCTATATGAAGAGCCTTTTTCAAATTTTTCATATTATTTGAATATCAATTTTTTCGTAATGATGCCTTCATCAAATTGCAATCGCATCAGATAAGTACCCGATGGTAGTGAGAATCGCTCTACCCTCAACTCATTTTGGTTAATCTTGTTCCATCTACCCAATTCTTTGCCTTCCATATTGTACAAGGAAGCACTGCGAATAGGAGCAGTTTGGTTTGTCCGTATCCTAAATTGATCAATGATAGGATTTGGAGCCAAGAATAATCCAACCTGTGCTTCCTCCAAAGGAGTTACACTAGATGTCTGGTCTAGTCCTAATGCAGCAACCGCACGCGGTGCGAAATAACCCATGATCGTGTCAATGTAGGTTCTTCCTCGAGCGGCTGAAGTGAATGGAGCGCCTTGAAGCGACACTAAATTCCAATTACACATGGCTACAGGAGCTCCGGTGGGACATTGGCTGGGCTGAATTTGGGACCAGAAATTTGAATCCCACCAATTCCAAGGAGATCCATCGACGGATCCTGCGGTATCATGTGGAACAATATTAAGAGGATAAAGCCCTTCTACATATTCATGCCCGGCTGCAGCGGAAGCCGCTTTGGCTGCATCGGTCATGGGGTCATCAATCCCGGCAAATACATCATTTAGGCCCAGTTCATTTGCTTTAGTTACCGCGGCAAAACTACCCTGGACTTGCACAATCGCATCACCGGTAGTCGGTACGCGCAAAACATCATCATTATAAGGGGCATTATTGTCTAGCGGTACATGGAATGAAATCAGCGGGGCTTCATTAGCGTCCATCCAGGAAATGTCACCCAAAGCACCACCCATATTTACGCATAAATTTACGGAATAAGGAATGCCCTGATGATTTGGAAAGCTAAGCGTATCTCCAGCAGCAAAAATAAGCAAACCACCAGGAGGCACTATTCCAAACGAATCAACTTCCAGATCTCCGTTTATCGAAGGTATCACCATAGGATCTGGGTTGCCATCACCGGTCAAATCCGTTAAAAACTTACCTGGAGGATTGGTGGTAGTAATAATTTCAATGAATTGATCTAGATAAGTAGCCCCCAAAGACATATATCCTCCGGTACCCATACCCCATAGCACAATTTTATCCGGATCAATTCGGTGGGGATTACCTCCAGCTGCAGCGGTTAGTTTAAAATATTTCACGGCACTTCTTACATCCTGAATGCCGCGATAAGCTGCTTGAATGAGTTGAAGGGCTCTGGCAGGCTGGGTCTCTTGGAAGGGATTCCAGCCTTCCCGATAGTCAGTGGATGCTACTACATAACCCATCTTAGCTAACCGATTGGCTACTTCAACGAGCGCCGAATCTTTTCTTGTTCCATATATTGATCCATTCAAGACTTGCGGTAAGAAGTTACCAGTCTTTAATAGAATGACTAATGGTCGACTGTCTAAAGTATCTCCGGTAGGCTCATAAATGTCTGTAAATAAAGGAATCTTGATCGGCCGGGCAATGGAAGTATCTAGTAATGTAATTATAGTGGTATTGGCCCCATAGATTTCACTATCGGTAAGCGTAACGCCATCAAATACCTGATCGATGTATCGAGTCTGGCCAAATGTGATGGACCAAGCAGCGACCAATAATGCTATAAGCGTAATTTTCCTCATATTCAAATTATTTAAGAAAGACGATTTTAATGATTAAAGTTAAAAATATTTTTTAGCAGATAATTCAATTTGTATTATTTCTTCTTCCACTCATACAAAAGAGATACATAAGCCAATCGACCAATCCTGGGACCACCATAAGTTTGGAATTGTTTATTATCTAATATATTTGATGCTCCAATTTTAAAAGTAGTATTCAATTTTTCAGCCCGCCAGTTCACTTGTGCATCCATCAAAGAATAGGAAGGTATAATTCCGGTGAATTGAGGTGATCCTTCAAAAATAAAACCCTCAATCCATTTATAATTAATGTTGAAACCGAAATTCCGGATATAATTACTACCCAGTCGAGCGGTAATATCTCTCCCGGATATACCAATATTATATTTGTGTTCTGGCGTATTAAAAGCTGGAATGATCGGATCTTCCGTCTTTGAAATTAATTTATTCCAAGAGTAGTTAGCATTGAGGGCAAAGAAATCTGCAAAATACAGATTAGCCCCAGCGCTTAGCCCTTGCGTTTTTACTACCTCGGTAGAATTGGCTGAATATCGATATATCTGGAGATTAGTTGGAAAATTAGTCTGAGGGTCCAACTTGATATCCGCTCCAATATTATAGCCCAAAAAATCAGTGTATCGGCTGAAATAATATCCAACATCAATGAATAAGGAATTAAATAAAGTGGATCGATAACCAACTTCAAAGGTTCGGACCTTCTCAGGTCTCACCGGATCTATGCTGAAATACTTCAGCTTTCTGGCGTCCAAGGTGCCAAAAAAGTCAATTAAACTTTCGATGGTTGCTAGTCCGGAAACACCATCAAGATTTCCGGCGAGAATTGCTCTGCCGACATTCAAAAATAAATACTGATCGGTGAGGGTAGGATTTCGAATGGCTGAAGAAAAAGAAGTTCTTAAATAATTGCCGGGCCGCGGTTTCCAAACAATACTTGCTGCTGGTGAAACCAACACGGGGAAATTTTCATTTTTATCCATCCGGGCCGTCGCAGAAAAACGCCACTTTCCATCGTTAATGTTTTTTTCTACTCCAGAATAAATACCAAATTCAGAATTTTTTATTTTTTCACCATCAAAATCGGTGAAGAGGGTACCTTCTGATACAGGACGATATATTCTAGCATTGGCACCAACCACCCATTTGTCTAAAAAAGTTGGCGTAAACGTATATTCTCCATGCACATGGTAGAGTGCACTTCGATCAGTAAAAAGGGTACCCCCATTATTTCTTGAAGTGGTGATTATTTCTCTAAACTTTTCATCAAAAGCGGGAGTCCCAGGAACGAAGAAAGCAGTTGTTGCCGCTATACTTCGACGATTAGCCGCATCATGTGCAGTCTGATGTAATGAAGTGACTAATTGATTATTATCAATGAGCCATTGAGTGGCAGCTGGCCGGTCAAAAAAAGTCTTTATTTGTCCAGTGTTGGGATCAACACTCACTTCTAATTGGGGATAGCCACTTTCATTGATTATTTTAGAATTATTTCTCAACCAATAGTCAAGATAATCTATTGACCATTGCAGATTACTTTTCGAAGCTCTTTGTAGCTGGAGCGCTGTAAAATATGGATCATAGCTATCTCCTGCATCTTCATTGGTGGCATAAGCACGAATGAAATACTTATCTCGTTTATTCAGCTCAATTCGATTTTGAAAAAACAATATATTTTTCAAACTGAAACGATTGTCACCTTGATACACAGTGGTTCCGGTACCAAAACTGGAAACCACCATAAGTTCAGGTGAATTTTCTTCAAGTTCCGGTTTGAGCCTAAAATACAATCCTGCATTGGCTTTTACATTACGCGTATTATAATCGACTAAATCGATCTCATTATAACCATTACGATGTACTACTCCTAATCCTGGAAAACTCCATGGATCCGCTGTAGAATAATCATTGCCGGAATAATATTCATCACCATACCGATTCACCGCATCATAGCCCCCTGGATTGGTTACCGGAGCATCTGTTCCGTCCACGGCATTATAATTATCAGCTACCCAGTCATTGGCCCGCAACGCGAAAAAATTGAGCTTATAGCCAAACCATTCTTTTCCATCTTTATTTTTGAGGGCATCTGCCCACCTCATTGCTCCTTCAAATAAACTGCGCTCTCCTGCTTTTAACTGTACAGATAGTCCCTTCTGATAGAACGGATTTTTGGTTGTCATACTAATTACACCGTTGAAAGCATTGGGACCATAAAAGGCTGAGCTGGCTCCTTGAACCAGATCCACTTTCAACACGTCTAGTTCACTGGACCCTAAGAAATTACCCAAAGAGAAATTTAATCCAGGTGCTTGGTTATCTACTCCATCAATAATTTGGAGTGAACGCACCGGACTAGTAGAATTAAAACCTCGGGTATTGATAATTTTAAAACCCAGACTGGCCGCAGTGAGATCGACCCCTTTTAAAGAGCCCAATCCATCATAGAAATTATCACTGGGTGTTTCTTTGATGGCAATTAAATCTAATGATTCAACAGTCAATGGAGCGGCTTTTTGTTTTTCTGAAATCCGTTGACCAGTTACCTCCACTATTTCTGTGGTAATAGCATTTTCATCCAAAGGAATGCTTATCTTTTCCAAGCTGGTAATTTCAACATTTTTCGTCGTATAGCCCAGGTAGGATATTTCTATAGTAACGGGAAGGTCTTGATCTATTTTTAATGCAAATGAACCATCGAAATCTGCTACAGTACCTATGCTTGTTCCAGCTATTAATACATTGGCTCCAATGAGAGGTTCTCCACTTATCGCATCCAACACTTCTCCAATTAAAGTATTTTGCGATAGTACTTGAGCACACCACATCAGGCTTAAGAATAGGGTTAGCAGCTTTTTATTTATCATAGTTGATAATTTTCCTGGGCATCTTCAAAGGCTCATTGAGTGAATAAAGCTAAATAAAATAATATAACCTACAATAGATTAATCATTTTACAATTTAGGGAAATACAGTGTTTTATTTAGGAAGGGGTTGATATTTACCAAAAGTAATCAAATTTTTATTGGTGTAAAGTCTATTTTCTTTTGAATAATTTAAAAATACTTACCTGGCCTGAAACTATGTTACGATGGTGTGTCCCACTTAAGACCTGTTTAAACATCATACAATCTACTCTACATGCTAAAAGGAGAACGCTAAATTTACTTTCTTTGCGGCAAACCAAAAAATGAATAATGAATAATGATTAATTAAGAATTCTTGCCTGGTCTTCGCAGCTTTTACAACGGTCCCGCTGAAGAGATGTTTTTAATATCCGGTATATAATCAAGTAGCAAGATGAGCTTACAGAATCTACATTTGCCCTAAAAAATAAGCATTGAAGGTTACAACTTAATTATTAAAACACTAATACCAGCAACTTTTGTTTAACTTAAGAAGAAATTATATAATGAAGCGAGTGTACCACTTTTTACGACACTAAACATCCTGGCAAGAAGTTTAATGAATGTGTTACACCAAATAGTAAAAGAATTATTTTTGAAACTTTCTCTAACACTTAAAAATATAGATTATGAAAAACCAATTATTTATCCTGCTCATGGCTCTTGGTCTACTTGGTATTGCCTGCGAAGGAAAAGATCACGATCATGAACATGAAGAAGAAAAGCTGGATCTCACAGCAATCAAAGCAGCACTACAGGAAATGGAGAACGCATACTCTGTAGCCCAGGATGCAAAAGATGCAGACGGTGTCGTTGTGTACTATGCTGATGATGCACAAAACCTTCCAAACAATGCACCAATAACAAAAGGCAAAGCTGCCATCCTTGCGCGAGTCAAATCTGAAATGGCAAAGGACACGTCAAATACCAAAACTTCTTTTGAGGTTGTGGAAGTCATGGCGGCTGGAGACTTAGCTGTTGAAATTGGAAAATCCACCACCAAAGCTGCAGATGGAAGTGTGGTGATGACAGGTAAGTATATTTCCGTCTTTGAAAAACGCGATGGAAAGTATGTGTGCGTCAGGGACATCTGGAATAATGATAAGGCTGAAGGAGAGTAACTCAGAAAGTTGAGGCGAAGGGATTTGGGAAACCGTTTTATTTACCATAAAGTAGCATAAATGATAAATACTGTTATGTGGCTTTTATGTTTTGCATTTTCCCCATTTTAATTTATAAAAAAAACAGCTGCCCGAACTTTTTCGGGCAGCCTCCCAACAAACTGCCAAGTTTAGAGCTTTGAACTGGTCTTACTGCAGCTCTAAAGCAGCACCTTATTTTTGCACCATTAGTTTCTGTGAAACCGTCTTTTCACCATCGGTGATATTGACGATATACATACCACTGACCAGGGATTTAATATTTACATCGAATGCATTTGAACCTTGATTCAGGTTCATTTTCCTGGCAAGAACTCTTGACCCATTGGCATCAAATATTGATATGTCATCTTTTCTGAGTTTCAGTCAGTATCAAGCTATCAAATATAAAGGCTATTTGAGCGCTCAGAATCTATACTCATCACGGCAAACCAAAAAATGAATAATGAATAATTCTTGCCTGCCCCCTTTGAAGCCTTATGAGGGGAGCTTCTCCGGAGACTTGCTTGGTCATATGAGAGCGCAGAATATATATTCTGGCTCAAAATAAGCATGAAAGGTTACAACTTAATTATTAAAAACACTTATACCAGAAGCAACTTTTGTTTAACTTAAGTAAAAATTATATAATGAGTCGAAGTAACCAAAGCTTAAAGCAAGAGAAAAATCCATCTTTCCCTACGGACAAATTAATTCAAATTCTCAAAAAAAGTAAGCAGAGATTCAAGAAAGATGCTGCAGGAAATCCAATAAAACCGGACGAGGCGATTGTCCTTTATGATCAAAACATTTCCAGCGCACGCATTAAACGCATACGTCAAAGAATTGCCACCGAATTTTGTAAAGGAGCGTCGCGGGAATCATTTACTTCGCTTACGAAAGATATGGATCTCTGGAAAATTGAAGGTTTGAATTCCAGTTTAATTAAGCAAATTAATATGGCATTTCCACAGGCGATTAGTGATGTATATTTAAACCCATTTGGGGGGATGAATCCACACCATGAAACAATACCTCCCGACGGAAATGGAGATGATGATGGTGGCGGAGGTCCGTCTGACGCAGGCGCTTATTTTTATTTATCTTTAAAATTAGATCCTCCAAATACGAGTCCCAAAGTAAAAGCCATGAGCGGTAAGCCGTTAAAAATTGCGGTAGTCGATTCAGGTATTGATTTGAATTATTTTAATCAAAACTTTAAGAATTTCTTCTACACTATGTCCGAT
>JAHEJC010000357.1 GCA_024639065.1 Lewinellaceae bacterium
CCTAAAATTGGAATACCTACTTTTCCAATAGCTTGTATCGTCCTCTTTAAATTTTCAAGTTGCTTTTCCTTTTTAGGGCCGTCAAGTAATACATCGTACCAATGCGCTGGATCAAAATTTTCAATAGCCTCCCATTCAAGACCATGTGAATTTATTTCTTTTCTTAATCGTATCAAATCATCATATTCCCAGCGCTTATGTTCATTTTCAGTCACCCCCCATCCCTGGAGATAATTTTGGGTAAGTGAGGGATTATCTCCTCCTTTGATATAGTCGACCAGTTGGACGACCAGGTGGGTAGCTCCGGCTTGTCTGGTAAACTGAAAATTCTTTGTATTTAATAAACTTCGGTATAAGCCTAACCCTAATTTCAATTCGATTTCATTTATCCGTTTAATGTACTAACTAATGACTGAAAACGCAAATTAGTTAATACGGATAGGAACTAGTAATTAGAATCTATTGAATAATCGGAAGAATCGAGTAAGAAATACTTGCCGATAATTTTGTCAGGATTCAAAGATTCTTAATGAATCTAATCCGTCATATGAAGAAAATGTGTAAAATTAGGTAAATTAGGTAATTATTGAGAAGTGATACATCTGATTCAAATCAAACAAGTTAACATTACGGTAATCAAAGGCTGCCAAAAAATATGGAAGCACCTTACCATTCATTCTGTCGCGAGTTACCCACAAAAGCAGTAATTGACAACAAGATTCTGGTAACCGGCGCTACAGGATATATTGGGGGAGAGCTGGTTCCGGAACTGCTACAAAGAGGTTATCAGGTTAGGGTGATGGTACGATCAAAGGTTTCGGAACACCAGGAGCGGTGGCCTGGTGCAGAAATAGTTATAGCCGATGCACTGAATTTAGATGAGCTAAAAAAAGCACTAGAAGGTATCCACTGCGCCTACTATTTACTGCATTCGTTACATCTGCGTAAAAAGAAGTTTCTATTACTGGATAAATTGGCTTCCAATAATTTTCGAATGGCAGCAGAGGAAAATAATGTGCAAAGAATTATTTACCTCGGAGGCCTGGGTGATCCTGAAATACCCTTATCCGATCACCTGAGAAACCGGTTTATGGTTGCTGAAGTACTTCAAAAAGGAAGTGTGCCTGTAACTTTTCTCCGGGCTGCCGTTATAGTAGGACCAGGGAGTGCTTCCTACAAACTCATTAAACACCTGGTCAAGAACTGTCCGATCTTTTTATTTCCTAAAAAAGCAAATTCATATTGTCAGCCTATTGCCATCCAGGATGTGATAAAATACTTAGTAGGCTGTCTTGAAAACGAACAAACTAAGGGTAAATCATTTGATATAGGAGGGCCAGATATATTTACTTACAAAATGATGTTGAAGATTCAAGCGGATGTGGTAGGCAAAAAAAGGTATTTTATTCCTTCATTTATTTCAACTATGAAAATTTATGCACGCATTGCGAGCATGTTAACACCGGTACCCGCCGATTTAATCACCTCATTAATGGAAAGTTGTGTAATCGATGTAGTTTGTCAAAATGATGATATTACAAAACTCATCCCATTTGAACCGCTTGGTTACAAAGAAGCACTTAAACGAGCCATATCGCTGGATTCGGACAGGAATAGTTCAGTTTATGAATCAGCTCAGCAATTAAAAGGTGCAAAGCAGGTTTCAGTCCTGACCCCACCTAAGAGGAGCACTGGAGTATTTACGGATATTCGAAACTTCTTATTACATAAACCAGCCATTTCTACTTTAATTAAGTTTGATTCAAAGGAGGAAAGAGAAGATTTTAGTTATAGAATTCTACAACGTTTGGATATTACCGTATCAAAATATAAAATATTAAATATCCATAAAATTGGAGTCAATGCACCCGCTAAATATGTATTTGAGGAATTATTGAAGTGGAATGGAGATTCTTCTTGCTGGCCAAACTATATTGCAAAAGTGACCAGAGAAGATGATAAATTGGAAAATTTGTTATTCCATTTTTTTGGATTTATTAAAAATCCTTTTTGGATGAAAAATGGATTATTTGGTCTGAATTTTATTCCATTATTTAAACTAAATGCCATTGATTTCAAAAAAACCCCGGATCCTGCTGATGCGGATAATGCGCGGTATCTTTTATATGAAAGCAGTGGCGGCTACCCAATAGGTGTTTTTTGCATGTACGTCAGATCATCAATTGCCCATGAAAATGAGCCGGAACAAACACAACTTTTTCTGATGGTCGGATTTAATTTTTATGGAAAAGAAAGGTGGTCTAAACGAAAGTTAATAAACAGGACCTGGGAGCTAGTTCACGACCGGGTGACGGCTAATGTGCTTAACAGAATCAAACAGTTAAGTGAGTGGCGATTTCAAATCATTCAGGATGGATAAAATTGGTGAATGTATAAACTATAAATAATGATATAGGTCAAACAAAAGATTGACGAATCTCATATTCATTTTGTAGTAAGTGTCTTAATTTTATTGGGTGTAACACAGAATGACCTCTAATGGGTGCTAATAATATTGGGTTATTGATTATATAACTTAAAATTATGGAGGACACATTATGAAAAACATTATGCTAGTTATTCTAGCCTTTTTATTTTCTATTCCCAGTATAGCTCAACAACAAGCTTTGATGAGCGGCCCTATTGAGAGTACAGGATACGGTGCTTTCTTTACTAAAATTGGACAAATTAATGGTGAAATGGGTATTTTCATGGGTGGCCAAGGAGCCTGGCTGATTAATCATCGTATTGGTATTGGAGGTAAAGGATATGGTATTATTAATGAGGCTAAAGTGGAAGGTATGGAGAATGTGAAAATGGAATTCGGTTGTTGGGGCGCGCTACTGGAATATGTCGTTGCATCAGAAAATCTAGTCCATTTCAATATCCATAGTATGATAGGAGCTGGAGGTGTTCGTTATGCGATCATGGATTACAAGGATGCTCATCAGGATATTGATTATACTCAGGACGGATTTTTTGTGGTAGAACCCGGTGTGGATTTAGTGGTCAATATCAACAGAAATTTCAGAATTGGTATCGGAGCAACCTATCGAATTGTCAGTGGAGTCGATTACGCCGATCTTTCAAATGTTGACTTAAATGGAGTTGCGGGACACCTTGTTTTAAAATTTGGTGTTTTTTGAATCGATTTATGAAAATCTTATCCTTAAAATATTCAGATAGTTGGGTATTATTAAACCTGAAGCTTGAGAAATGAGTCTGTCAGGAACCAAAAGCGGATTGACATTTTGTACTTCGATAAATATGAACCCGTTATTTTAACCAATATCCAAATCATCAGCAGCTGTTGAACAAGTTTATTAGAACAAGTTTGCATCAAAATTCCATAATATTTATTTGTAATTTTAGCCAAGTGAAACTTCATTTTCTCTGCTTGATAATTTTCATTTTAAGTTGGGGATGTAAGTCCTCAAATCCAGCTTCATTTTCATTGATAAAGCTGGATCCAACCGTCCTGGCTGAAAATGGGACCGAAGTATTTCAATATTGGGAATTGGATAATGATAAGACTCTGTGGAAATTTGATCCAGGAGAGGTTCAGGCGATTGGTGTATATCGAGACTCTTTGAAAATGGTTTTAGGTCAGGAAAGGTATGAGCATGCGATTTTAAAAGAAGCAAGTCAAAACTTAAAAACCGATAAACAGATAGAACCTGAAAATGGCGATATGATAAATGCCCAACTGGTGCATAGTGGTTCCTTGGGAAAGATCCGAGCCATTAATTTACTGGAAGCACAACTACTAAATTATCAGCTATCCAAATATCCTTTATTAAGCCATCCGACGGAATTTCATGGCTTTATAGCGGAGCAAGATTCACTAAATCGAATCAGGGTATATTTTGCAGCAAGCGATCAACCCTGGCCCCCAAAACCCAATATCATTATTTCTGAGTTGCAAAAAGAGATGCTGAATGGCTGGAAGCTTAAATATCACTTGCACAATCATTACGAATCTTCATTAAAAAATTATGTTGGGATAATGGCCCCTAGTCTGGCAGATGCCCAATACTATAAATGGTTGTATGAAAAGTTTAAGATTGAAAAAGCCTTGATCACTAATGGATTTAACACGGTTGAAATTGAATCAGAAGAGTTTGCTGAATTTATATCTCATTAGTGAATAGAATTCCTATGGATCATCCCCATTGCGATCACTCAGTTCTCAGGCTTAAATGTATCTGATCTGTTTGTAATCAAATAGAAATCACAAGTTTGATTGACCTAAGTCATTTCGACTTCCACGCATTTCAACGAACTTGCCAAGGTCAGGCGATTTAGTCAAAAGTGATTCATCATGTTGTTAAATTATTTGATCAGTTTCCATTATATAATTTTATTCACACTTTGCTCCGTTTTACTCACCTGTAAATCGAGTAAAACGATTATTGTGCCCAGCGAAGGGTATCAATGGCCCAGTACAGAAAGATCCTATTGGCCCACCAATGGATGGGCATTCTCTCCAATGGAGGATCATCAAATTGATCCTGCTAAGATGAGTTTAGCCAATCAGTTTGCTGAAAATGATCGATTATCCCGGGCCTTGTTGGTCATTAAGGACGGATATATTGTATTTGAAAATTATTATGGAGATGGAGGAGAGGACCAGAGTACGAATCTTTGGTCTGTTACTAAAAGTTTTAGCTCAGCACTAGTTGGTCTACTAATGGATCAACAAATCATTCAATCTACGAATCAACTAATGGCTGAATTAATGCCCGCCTATCCTGAGTTTGATAAAATCACGCTACACCATGTGCTTACCATGACTACTGGGTTGTCCTGGGCGGAGGAAGGCCCGCTTTGGGTGGATTGGATATTTTCAAATGATTGGGTGAGCGCTGCTTTAGCTCGGGGGCAAGTTAGAGAACCTGGTAAGGAATTCTTTTATAGTTCGGGCAATTCACATTTCTTAACTTCACTAGTTTATTATAAGACTAATATTTCACCAGGATTACTGGCCAAGCAGCAACTTTTTGATCCACTGGGTATACCCTTTGAGGTGCTCGATCCACCGATAAAATATAACCGGTGGGAAGAATATATAGAACCGCTTCACCAAACCTGGAGAAAGGATCCAAAAGGTATTGAAACGGCTAGCTTTGGGTTGTATTTGACCGCGAGGGATATGGCTAAATTTGGTTTTCTGTATTTAAACAATGGACGGTGGGATGATCAACAAATTCTATCCGAAAGTTGGGTAAAGACTTCCACCCGAGATCATGAAACGAATATTTATGGAAGATATAGTTATGGCTATCAATGGTACATCACTTTAGTAGATGGGCATCCATCTTTTTTAGCAAGTGGATACGGTGGACAAATCATTGGGGTAGTTCCTTCACTAGACCTGGTAGTCGTATTAAAATATGAGGCTGAAAACGCAGTGCATCCTGTGACGGGAACGGAACATGACGATATGCAGCTGTTTGAGTTGGTGGTAAAGTCAATAATAGATGAATGATCGAGCATCAAAATTTCGCAATTGGGGTCTTCCCAATTTTAAAATGATATTACATTTACTATAGAAAATTTAATTTCAAAGCGATAGTTTCTAAATCAGTCAAATCACATATTTACCTAATGCATCTGCCATGCTCCGGTCATTTTTTAACCGGGGCACTTTATTTTGCGCACCTAGCTTGCCAATAGATTTCATGTATTCTTGAAAAGCGCCTTTACGCAATACGTTCATCTGGAGAGGTTGAAGGATGCGGCCGTCTATGAGATCTTTATAATAAATATTTTTACTGCACATGAGGGCATCGATTTGAGCAGCAAATTTATCCAGGTTCTCTGGGATTTGTTCAAATTCTACAAACCATTCATGATAAGGTGGTGAACCATCTAAAGTATTTACCCGAGGCGCTACGCTGAATTCAATAATTTTTGTATTAGTCGCCTGGCATACTTCGCGCATGGCATCGTCCACTTCTTTAGAGATCACATGTTCTCCGAAAGCTGAAATGAAATGTTTAATTCGTCCGGTAACCCGTATTTTGTAAGGAACAATTGAAGTAAATTCAACGGTATCCCCAATATTATATCCCCAGAGGCCCGCATTGTTGTTTATAAGAATTGCATAGTTAATGCCTGGTTCAACATCTTTTAAAGAGATCCTGGTGGGGCGCTCATTAAAAATTTCATCAGTGGGTATGAATTCAAAGAAGATGCCTGAATTAATATTGAGAAGCAGGCCTGGATCATCCGGACGATTTTGGTAAGCAAAAAATCCTTCTGAAGCAGGATAAGTTTCAACTTCCCAGATTTTTTTTCCCACTAATTCATGCAGGGTGGATTGATACGGTGAATAATTGACACCCCCATGCACATATACCGAATACGTTGGAAATATTTCACTCACTGTTTTCTTTCCGGTTTTATCCAATAACCGTTCATAAAACATTTGTACCCAAGGGGGAATTCCTCCGATTAGTGATAGGTTCTGATTCAACGTTTCCGCAATGATAGCATCAAGCTTATCTTCCCAATCTTCTATGCAGTTTGTTGTAAAGCTGGGCAATCGATTTGACTGTAACCAGGATGGCACTTCATGGTTCACAATACCCGACAAACGGCCGGTTAAAATCCCATTTTTATTATCTAATTGAGGACTTCCTCCAAAGAAAATCATTTTTCCACTAAATGAACTAAAATCATTTGCATGAGTGAGGTAATTAAATAATGCATCCCGTGCCGTATTAAAGTGATTGGAAATGGAATCATGAGAAATGGGAATATATTTAACCCCGGAGGTGGTCCCTGAAGTCTTGGCAAAATACTTCGGTAGTCCAGGCCAAAGGATATCCTGTTGTCCTTGTACCACTAAGTCGATATAAGGCCGTAAAGCCTCATAATCCCTGACCGGAACGGCTTCCGAAAAATCCTGGTAATTGGTAATTTGTCCAAAGTGGTGATCGATACCAAATTTGGTATGCCTGGCTTTTACTAAAATCTGTTTAAACCATTTGGATTGTAATTTCAAAGCGTTGCTTGCA
>JAHEJC010000042.1 GCA_024639065.1 Lewinellaceae bacterium
GCATTCTTTGAATCAAAATTGCCATCAAATAATCTAATTCCTCCAGGTTGTGCTGTGAAGCCAACTTCATTGCTAGCATTGACATTAGGCGCATTCCAATGGATTTCAAATTCTGCCTTTAATTTTCCTCCAGCTGTGCTATTACTTCCAACAAAACTTTGTAATGCGTCCCAATCAGATTCTGAGGGTACACGCCACCCAAGGGGACAAAGCTCACCTGTATTCACCGCATACCAATTATACAAAGCTCCATAACTCAATTCATTTTCTTGATCATTATCATACCAGCAATAGGCCCCTTGATCGGACAAGTTGGTCTTGCCCCATGAATTGTTAGCCGTGATAAGATCTATGTCCATTCCATCATTGTACTTAGTTGTTCTCAGGTTTTCGGCCATCCATTCTTGAGTCCCAATTTGGATAGTAAAGTAGGTATTACCATTTTCATCTTCAACGTATCCATCATATGCGACACCAGTGGTTAGTGAAACCCACTTGCTTCCATTATATCCTACTAAATCCGATCCGGTCCATTGCATAGTTCCAGCCTCAGGATTTGAGGTGGTCAAATCATAATAACCCAATTGGACTGTTCCATCGATACTGGCTAGTTCCTGAGAAACAACACGATTTGAGATATTTATCAAGATTAAAACAGACATTAAATATTTCATGATTTATTTAAATTTTAGTTAACGTCTCGCATACAACGAACAGAATATCCGTAGTTTTTGCTAATCGTTTCTCCATATAATTCGAGTGCTGCATGCCACATATATTTTCCCAAAGCATTGGATCCACTTTGAGTCCTTGACCAATATCTTCCGTAATCGTTTTGGCCGCCAAAATTCCCTGCAAAAGAACGATGTCCTCCTGGAACTGCTGTAAACCCGGTTTCATTAGTGGCTCCGTTATTGGGACTGGTCCAATGAGCAGTTCGCTTTTCTTTGAGCTTAGTTCCTACATCATTGAAAATGTTTCCACCCAAATAATCAAATAATTCGTCCCAATCACTTATAGTAGGTACTTCCCAACCAGCTGGACACAATCCATGAAAACTATTGACTGCAAACCAATTGTATACACCACCATAAGGATGTTTATTGGAAGCATTGTGATTGTACCAAGAGAAAGCACCAGATAAATCAAATTGCCATTCGGCATTTACGGTAATGTAATTGATATCTGTCCCATCATCGTATTTAGTCGTTCTCAAATTTTCTGCCATCCATTCCTGATCACCTATAATGACAGTATTGTAAATATTTCCATCTTCGTCCGTGACAGTGCCGTTATAAGTTACCATTTGGGTCAATGATTTCCATTTAAATCCATCCCAACCTAAAAAGTCATTTCCGTTCCATTGAATGCTGCCTGGAGATGGATTACTCCCTGCCAGTTTTCCAATAGATATGGCGCCTTCCACTTCCAGTTTTTCTTGAGCCTGCAGATCGGGAAAGAGGCTTATATAAATTATCAAGGTTAGACTGATTATTATTTTCATAGCATATATTATTATGATAAGCATGGTGTAAGGATCATCCACGCCGGGCTCGCACCCGGACATGGTGATCGAAATGCAACTCAATATTTTATTCTCCGAATTCTATATTGGATTCAATACTGCTGAAAAGTGTGTTGGTATAACTTCCCTTGGCGGCTACATTAATGCCTATTCGTTTGCGAGTATAAACCCTCATGACCGTTTTCATGTCGTCGTTCTTTTCCAATACTACACGTACGATTTCTCCCCAACTGAAGGCGGACGTCTTTGCTTTATATAGAATCATATAGGTGTCTTCGTCGATGCGTTCTGAAGATTCCATGACCAAACCTGCATCAGAGCAGGCCGACCTGGAATATTTGATCATGGTTTTAAATGGCTGTTCAAACGTACGGGCATCGCCTACATGGCTAAGGGGCATCCTTTATAATGATTAGTCGCTGGGAAAAATGAGCTTATCGGGAGTACTATTGGGCGGCTGGGTATTAATATCTAATTTAAGTTGCATGATTTTAATTATTTTTTTTAGTTAGAATTTAAAGATTCCAATATGCCGACTCTGGTAGATAATTCGCTCAATGAGTTGTCTTTTTGATTTAATATGGATTTGAGTTCTTCAATAATGAGTTGCTGTTCTTTTATAGCTTCTATAAGCAGAGCAGGAAATTCACTATAGTTTACTCCAAAGTATTCTCCATCATCTCTCACTATGTCAGGCACCACGTCGATTACTTCTTGAGCTATTACACCAAATGTTTTATTATGATTTGTCATGTGTTTCCAATTATAGGATACTCCTCTTAATCTCAAAACTTTATCAAGGGCTCCTTTAATAGTCGTTATGTCTTTTTTCAATCGAATGTCTGAAGGTATTTTAATTAAATTACCATTATCATCTGCCTGAACATCTCCGGTACCTCCATTGCCTAAACCGGTGATTCTAGCTTGGCCAACTACATGCAACTTTGCGGTGGGATTGGTGGTTCCGATACCAACTTCACCATTGGTTTCAATGGTGATGCCGTGAGTGCCACCTGCTCTTAAATCCAATTCACCCCCTGGCCGATCGATATCTCCAAACAACTCGACATCGCCGTCTTCAATAACCGAGAAGAAGACATTATTCAGGTCGTTTCTAAAATTGAGCTGGGACTCTATCATTGAGCTTCTGGCATCGTATTCCACAGCCATGCCACTAAAGGATTGATTACCACCAATACTGAACAACAGTGAAGGTCTTTGGGCTAGTGATTCTAAAACCCCAACATAAGTAGGACTTGTACTCGTACCTTGCAATGTGGCCATTAACTGGCCATCTACTTCGACAAAATTATTGTCAAACTCTCCATAGATCAATGGTTTACCAGATCCGTTTGCAATGAATAATCTGTTAGCACCATTGTCGATACTGCTGACACCAGCACTTTGCCCAATGTAAACAGAATTTGCACCGCCATCTTTACCGGATTCAAATCCTACAGCAACTGAACCAGTGGTTAAATTACCGACTTCACCCAGGGCCAGATGACCGACAGCAACATTGTTGTTCCCAAAGATTGTTTGCGTAGATTGATTCTGGGCGACTGTTTTTAATGCATAATTTCCTATTGCAACATTGTTATCGTTTGTTACCGCTGCATTTAGTGCATTTCTACCCAGGGCAATATTATTATCTCCCTGATTTGCTCCATTATTTCCTATGTTTATACCTGCTCCCTGACCTATCAATAGGTTGTCACCATTATTGAATACTTCTAACCTACAAATATTATCACTATTTTCAATTACCCTAAATCTTGTATTATTGTCCACGCGCAGGTCAATATAATCTGAAGTGACGCCATCAGTTACTTTTACATATGATTCGCCTCCTGTCGTCTGGATTATATCGGAGATTCCTCCCCCTCCACTAGAAAATGGAACCCAGTTTGAACCATTATAATATTCAAATTGGTTTTGGCTGGTGTTATAAACCAAGTGGCCTAATGTTGCAGGAGATGGCCTTTGAGCATTTGTGATTTTGGGCACAATTATTCCATCTGATCTTATCTCGCTTTCCTGTTGACCAAACATCCATAAGGGAAGAGCGAGTAGAAGTGTTATGATTAACTTGAAGTTTTTCATTTTAATTAAATTTTGGATTTTTAATTCTAATTGCTATTGGGATCACCACCACCGGGTATGGTGATCGAAATGCAACTATACATTTATTCTCTGAATTCTATATTGGATTCCACACTACTAAAAAGTGTATTGGTATAACTTCCCTTGGCGGCTACATTAATGCCTATTCGTTTGCGAGTATAGACCCTCATGACCGTTTTTAGTTCGTCTTTTTTTTCTAACACCACTCGAACGATTTCTCCCCAACTGAAGGCGGACGTCTTTGCTTTAGATAGAATCATATAGGTGTCTTCGTCGATGCGTTCTGAAGATTCCATGACCAAACCTGCATCGGAGCAGGCCGACCTGGAATATTTGATCATGGTTTTAAATGGTTGGTCAAAGGTGCGAGCGTCGCCGGCATGCAAAGGGGCATTTTTGACCTTGTTCATGCTTTGCTGTGAAAAGGCGCTAATGGATAGTAGTAAAAGGGCTATTATTCCGTTTGTTTTAATTGTATGATTGAGTTGCATGAAAATAATTTTAATCATTTAAATTAATATTTCAAATATCCTGTATTCTGATATTTCACACATCACCCTAATCCGTGAAAAGGTAAATTCACCTTTTTGGGTGAAAACCTTCAAAATGTTGAATTTTTAATGCTAAAGGTTAAGTGATGGTGAGTCTCGTTGCGATTTTTACATGGACAACCATAATTCAGTCAACGCAAAACAGATCTCGACCAACGAACTACCAACGTCAAACTAAATTCTTTTTAAGTTTGAGGACTTATTATAATATCAGATGAATCCTTTTGTTTTAGAAAATGATTTGATTGAAGATGTTGTCAGAACATACAGCAATGCATTGGGCCAGCACTTACCCTTATACAAAGGCCATTGTTATCGACTGCTCAATTATATTATATATATGCAGAGGCATCAGGATAATCTTGATTTTCTAGGCGTGGCAATCGCATTTCACGATTTGGGCATCTGGACCCATGGTACCATGGATTATCTAAATCCATCTTTTGAATTGGCCAAGACGTATGTGCAAAACGCAAATGTGGATATTTCCATTGCAGACTTGAAAGTAGCCATTAAAAACCACCATAAAATCTCAAGCCTCCAAAAGGTTGCACCTGCTGAATATCTAAGGAAAGCCGATTTAAATGATTTAAGTATGGGCCTGTTGAATGAAGGGGTTCCCAGACCTTTCATAAAAGATATGAAAGCTTGTTGGCCTTATCTTGGTTTTCAAAAATTGATTTTTGGGAAAGTACTCCTATATGCACTGCAGAATCCATTCAATCCGTTTCCTATGTTGAAATGGTAAGTTTTTAGGCGAAGGTCTGCTGAAAATACCATTGACTAGGTAAAGTGGTATTTTCCTGAATTGAATTTAGGCAGGAAAGAGCTACTAATTTAAATAGTGAATCAGGTATTTTTTGGTAAACGCGCGAATATTGATTTTTAGTTTATCAAAATTTTCTTCCAATTCTTCGATATCGTCACGCATGCCGGTATGTTCCCAAACGGCATCATCCAGTAATACATTAGTCTGGTCTGCAATTAGGTGTTCGTGATGGTTGATAGCAACTTTGATCTGTTCAATGTCATGTAGACATTCTTGAATAATTTCTTGATAGGTAGTAGCCAATTCCCGAATAGCTGTTCTGGTAAATTGAACAACCATGATTTCATCCATTTCTTTTTTGAACTTATTCAACTCATCAATATAGTAATCCAGAAGTGAATTCCATTCATGGTGTTCTCGATGGTGATATTCATCAACTAATCGAATATTTTTCATAAGTCACAGATTTTGAAGCTTAAAGACTGCTTTACAAATCTAAATTCCAGCTTATATAACTTCAAGCAAATGAGCTAGGTCATAGAAGATTATGATCCTGGTCAAACCAGCCAAATGCAAGAAATTCATCTAAATATTCTCAACCAAACATAAATACCACGTGTGATTTATCTAAAACATACAAAAAGTGGATTATTTCTGCGCGCAAAGTGATACTTAAATAGGTTGACTAAATACTAAATTATCATGACTAAACTGAGTAATCGTTTTTTGGATCTTCAATTGGCAATTGAATGTTATAGTTTGTTCCTCTATGACCGGGCAAGGAAATAAGTTCCAGTGAACCATTTAAATACTTGATTCTTGCACGAATTCTTTTGATCCCAGAAGTCGATTCAGCTTGTATTTTTGTAGTATCAAATCCCTTGCCGTCGTCTGCAACGAATAGGTAGAGTTGAGTAGGGGTTTCTTCTAATTTAATATACAGCGTTGAGGCTTGTGCATGGTGGATTACATTATTTACTATTTCCAAAAGAATTCTATATATATTGACCAGCTGTAGATCAGTGAGATTAGGTTCCCTACTAGGGAAGTGTAGCTCGAAATTTAAACCATTTTTGCCCTCGGTTGTAGCTGCCAATTCTTCAATTATTGAAATCAATCCATAGTCAATCAATGAATCCGGTATCATTTCATGACTGAACCTGTTGACCTCAACTACGGCCTTGTCTACTAGTTGTTCGGCTTTAACTAACAGCTGTAGATCGGATAATTTTTTGATTTCCCGGTTAATTTTTTGTATTTGGGATTGGGCCTTCCCTAATAATTTATCTAGGTCTTCCTTAAGTTCATTAGCTATTTGTTCTCGCTGATCTCCTCCTGAATGCATAAACGCTTGCTGGTATGTTTTGAAGTTACCTATTTCTTCTTTTGATTCTAATGATTTCGATTTTTTTTATTCTATGCTTAATACTATTTTCCAGCTGGTTGTATGCTCTATCCATATTGCACACCATTAGATTTAGATCATGCTAGAAAAGTACAAGCTAGATGAATTAATTATTATGCAAAAATAGGAATGAGTCTGCTCCTAGGAATCACCTAAAAACGTGAATTTTTGTGCTATATACTCACATGTTAATGAAATTTATATAGGTAGAGACCTAATAATATGCAATTAAATCAAACCTTTCTCCATACAGATCTTGACCAACTCAGCAGAATTCTTCGCCTGAAATTTTGACAATAATCTTTTGCGATGAGAATTTACCGTATGGACTGAAAGAAATAATTTCTTTGCAATCTGACTATCCGTGTTGCCCTCTGCCACTAAAAGCAGCACTTCTTTTTCACGATTGGAAATGGCACTTGAATTGTTGGACTCAGCAGTTTTAATTCCCAAAGGATTATGATTTAGAGTAGATTCAATTTGGGGACTGAGATATTCATGACCATCCATTACCTGCCGGATAGCTTGTTCAATAATTTCGGCTGAATCATTCTTCAATAAATATCCGGAAGCACCAAACTGGAACATACGTTTTATATAGCTCATTTGATCATGCATACTCAGCGCAATGATTTTTATCTGAGGATATTTTCGCTTAACTTTTTTACATGTTTCCACTCCATTTAAATTGGGCATTTTGATATCCAGGAGTAAAACATTTGGCTGAATAGTCTTGAGTTGATCTAGTACCTGCAATCCATCACTAGCAGTTTGCACTACTTTTATATCCTCAATCGATTTAAAGATTGATTTATAACCATCTAAAAGTACCTGGTGATCGTCGGCAATAAGAATCTCTATCATCTTATTAAGATAGAAAAATTAAACCTTCTAACTACTATAATATGTTTAAAATACGATTGAAGTAGATACTGCAACAATTTTCCTATCCTATGCAACAGAAGTCAAAGGACTTCATAGATATTGGAACCAAATTTGCAATTAAATAAGTTCTTGGGTCAAAAGATTTTGAATTACATGGTGGATGAATTTACGTTATTAATAGTTAAATAATAATTATGAAGTCTAATCAGTATATAAGCGGCTTAATTCTATCGCTCGTTTTCTTAATCTCTATTAATTCAACAGCCCAAGTCCAATTATTAAATGATGAGTTTAATGATGGTAATACGTTGACAAATTGGGTTAATATTAATCAGGCAGAAGGCTGGAATATCACTCAGCTGGAGGCACATAACATTAATGACTCGACTCCTGATCAATTTTTTATAAAACCAATTACAGAAAGTTGGTTTGGAGAATATCGAGGGGCTTTTTTGTATAAATATATCAGTGGAGATTTCATATTGACTACGGAGGTCACAGCTACTGGCAGGGATGGTGTAAGCTTGCCGTCATCAACTTATTCATTAGCTGGGTTAATGATTAGAGAGCCTCTTGGCTATACGAATGCTTATGCCAATCCAGGTGGGTGGGAACCTAATGCACAGAATTATATATTCATGTCGCTAGGTCAAGCCACAGGGCCTGGTTGGGATTTTGAAATCAAAAATACGGTGAATAGTAATTCTTGTTTAAACATTGTTCCGATCAATTTTAATACGGCAAAAATACGGATGGCCAGAATTGGAAACGAAATCATCGTTCTTTCACGATTCCCTGGAGAAGACTGGGTTGTTCGTAGCCGTTATAACCGGTCAACAGCAAGCTGCGGTGGACAAACCAGTTTATTCTCGGATACCTTGCAGATAGGGTTTGTGAGCTACACGGACTGGGAAAAAATAAGTACGCTGGATCCTGCTTTCCAACGTTCTACAACGTTACATCCTGATTCATTAGTTATAAATGGAATCATGGATCCCTCTCCGGGAACACCCTTCAATCCCGACATCATTGCGAATTTTGATTATGCAAGATTTGACACGATTCCTCAGGCTCTGTATAGTTTAATCCTAACTGGAGCTGGCGCTGTAGATGATGCAACACTGTTAACTCATCTGGGGTATGCGACTAGTCCGTTTTGTGTAAATCAGTTTATAATTACCGATCCGATAAGTAATCAAATAATTACAACCAGTGCCATTCAATCGATAACTGCAAATAATTTGATTAATCAAAATTCGAACGTAATCTATGCAGCAGGTGAAGTGAATTTATTGGAAGGATTCGAAGTTCAGGGCTCCAGCCTTTTTGAAGTGATCCTTTCGGGCTGCATCCATTGATTTTCCCAGTCTTTATTTTTTCGTATCGAAGATTCATATACCCATGGATACTTTTGTATTCCAAGGGTGAACGCATAACGTAGGTTTAAGTTTTTTTCATTTGTATTCGTTTTTATTTAATTGCTCGAGAAAGCTTTTATCTAAAAGGTTCTCTTTATATTAGACGGCATCAAAAAAAAACCTACTTTTGCGGCGAATTTTGAAAAACTTACAGCTTGAAAGAAGAATATTTTAAATGGTATAGCCATAATCTTAATCTGGATATCGAGATGTTGGTCTTTGGTCATTCCGGATTACCCTTGATAATATTTCCAACTACTTTGGGAAGTTATTTTGAAGCGAAAGATTTTTATTTGATTGAATCTGCCCGGCCATTTATTGAGCAAGGTCAAATTAAGATTGTATGTCCAGATGGAGTGAACAAATACAGCTGGTACAATAAAAATATTCCTCCTGCTCAACGGGTACAGAATCATATCTGGTATGACCAATTTATGGTTGAGGAAGTGGTTGAAAAAGTAAGACTAGAGAGCCCGTCTGGTAAGGTGGCAGTGGGTGGCTGCAGTTTTGGTGGGTATACAGCCACTAATTTTGCTTTTAAATATCCACACTTGGTAAGCTATTTAATTAGTATGAGCGGGTCGTTTGATATTAAGTCATTTTTGGATGGGTATTATGATGACAATGTTTATTTTAATAATCCGGTAGACTATATTAAAGACCTCAACCATCCTGATTTATGGAATATGGGAATTATCCTGGGAACCTCCGAATGGGATATATGCAGAGAAGCTAATTTTGAAATGTCTGGGTTATTGCATAATAAAGGGATTAAACATTGGCTGGATGAGGTGGGCGGTTCACCTCATGATTGGCCATTGTGGAGATATATGTTGCCTAAGTATTTGGGTGAAATTTTGAAAAAAGAAAATAGGTAAAGAGGTGAAAGGTAAAGGGTGAAAGGAAAAAGAACAAAAACTCCTTTGCGCTTTGTCCCCCTTGAGGGGGGATTAAGGGGGTGGAATAATAATATGCTGGATGTTAAATGGTAAAGGTAAAGGGTAAAGAGTTGAACGTTAAACAAAGAACGGTAAGGGGAGTGCAACATCTACCAGCTACGGTTATAATAAAGAGAAATAAATTATAAAATGAAAATAAAAAAAATAGGCATACTTTTCGGTAAGGAGAACACTTTTCCCCAGGCATTTGTAGACCGGGTCAATTCAAAAAAAGTACCTGGAATTCAAGCGGAACAGGCTTTCGTTGAAGAGGTTATTCAAGGTAAAGCCACTGACTATTCCGTTTTGATCGACCGGATTTCACAAGATGTGCCTTTCTACCGGTCCTTTTTAAAAGCTGCCTCGATCAAAGGAACTCATGTGATCAACAATCCATTTTGGTGGAGCGCTGATGAAAAATTTTTCAATAATTGTCTGGCAGAAGAAGTAGGCGTACCGGTCCCTAAAACTATTTTATTACCTAGTAAAGAAATGCCGTCAGATACTTCGGGAGAATCTTTTCGTAATTTAAAATTTCCATTGGAGTGGGATAAAATGGTTGACTATTTAGGTGGATTCCCTTTATACATGAAACCTCACTCAGGCGGTGGGTGGAAAAGTGTATTCAAAGTAGAGTCAATGGATGAACTATTTAGCGCCTATAACGAAACCGGTAGGCTGGTCATGATGCTGCAAGAAGAAATTCAATTTGATGCTTATTTCAGGTGTTACTATGTAGGAGGGGCTGTTCGAATTATGCCCTATGAACCCAGGAACCCTCACCATCTGCGCTATTTAGCAGAACCTATTGTCACAGACAAGCGTTTATTGAAAAAAATAGAGACTTATACCAAAAAATTAAACCTGGCCTTAGGGTACGATTTCAATACTGTTGAATTTGCCATCAGTAACAAAACGCCTTATGCCATTGATTTTTGTAATCCGGCACCTGATGCCGATTTAAACTCAGTTGGCAAAGAGAATTTTGAATGGGTAGTCGAAAATACCGCAGAAATGGCTATTAACTTTGCTCAGGAATATCAATTAAAAAAGCTTAATCTTACTTGGGGGAATTTTATACAAAACGGTGTAGAAGGAAAACTACCAAATAAAAAATAAAATTATGCCGATCAAACTGGCCCTTTTAGATATGTACAATGGTATACCCAACTTAGGTATTGACAATATTCGTGAGATCATTCAAATTTTTAAAGGGATTGAGTTGACCCTGTTTGATGTAAGGGGAAAATGTGAATTGCCCGGAATGGATTATGATATTTATATATCCAGCGGTGGTCCGGGAAGTCCCTTAGAAGGTGATGGGGTTTGGGACCGGGCTTATTTTAGTTTGATGAATCGACTGTGGATGCATAATCAACGGTCAACCAAAAAGAAATTTTCCTTCTTTATTTGTCATTCATTTCAAATGATCTGCCATCATCTGAGTTTGGGTTCTGTAATCAATAGAAAGTCAGAATCTTTTGGTGTATTTCCTATCCATATGACGGAGGCTGGTAAAAAGGAAAAAGTATTTAAAGGATTGACAAATCCATTTTACGCAGCTGATTTTAGACATTGGCAATTTATTCAGCCTTTTTCAGATCGTATTGAACGGATGGGGTGCGAGATTTTGGCTCTAGAAAAAATCAGACCACATGTACCATTGGAACGGGCGATCATGGCCATGCGATTTTCTCCTGAATGGGTTGGTGTCCAGTTTCACACCGAAGCAGATCCAGAAGGAATGTTAGAGCATTTTACACTACCTGAAAAAAAAGAAATGATGGTATCCAAGAAAGGGCGGGATAAATATGAAGATATGCTTGAGCATCTATTTGATCGAGAAAAATTAAGTTTAACCTACTCAACTATTTTACCTTCTTTTCTCAGTGATGCTATACAAAAAATTACCCAACAGAGAAAGCTTCAAACCACTTGATGGATTATGGTGCCAAAAGTAAGAGAGGATTACAATGCTGCTTTTTCAGAAGATCGATACTTCAAATTCTTGAATGATATAACCGAGGCATACAACCACCGCCCTATTTTCAGAATAAGTGAAAGCCCCATTTTTATTGATCATTCCCTCAAAAATATGATTATTGATGCTTGTGAAGATCTCAATAAGGTAATCACCAGGAATGATTTTAAAGAACTGACAGCTCCATACTTACTCCCTGAATATTATACACCTAATGAAGGCGTCCATAATATATTTATTCAATACGACTTTGGAATCTGTGAGATGCCAGATGGGTCGCTTGCTCCCAAGCTGATCGAAATGCAAGGGTTTCCTACACTCTATTTTTATCAGGACATGGTAGCCAATATGTATCGCAAACATTTTTCCATACCTGATACCTTTAGCCACTTGTTTGGTGGAATCTCTTCTGAAGAATATATTGAATTGCTTAGAAAGGTTATTGTCGGGGATGAAGATCCTAAACATGTCATTCTTCTGGAAGTGGAACCGGAGAAACAGCCTACTCAAATCGATTTTTTGATTACTTCCCATATATTGGGCATTAAAACCTTATGTATTTCTAAGCTAAAAAAGTCAGGATTAAGTTTGTTCTACCTTGATGATAATGGGAAAAAGGTGGAAGTAAGAAGGATCTATAATCGGGTTATTTTTGACGAATTGATAGGCCGGAAAGATATTCAAAGGGAATTCTATTTTCAAGAAGAAATAGAGGCAAAATGGATAGGGCATCCTAATTGGTTTTTTAGGATCAGTAAGAGTACCATGCCGATATTATCTGGACCCTATGTCCCCAAGACCTTTGTGTTAGGCGAATTAGACAAGATACCCCAGGATTTGGAAAATTATGTGCTTAAGCCTTTGTATTCCTTCTCTGGTTCTGGAGTGGTATTTAATGTGACTCAGGCGAATATTGATGCTATTGAAGACCGATACAATTTTATATTACAAGAAAAGGTAACCTATTCGCCGGTAATAGAAAGTCCTGATGGTAAAGTAAAGTGTGAGGTAAGGATGTTATTAATTTGGGAAGAAGGAGCTGAAAAACCAAAACTGGTTAATAATCTTGCCAGGATGAGCCGAGGCAAAATGATCGGAGTTAAATACAACAAAGATCTTACTTGGGTAGGTGGTTCAGTGGGTTTCTTTGAAAAATAGTATTTTGGTTAATAAAAATATCAAGTAAGCTATAATTGAGTTCTCGTTACTTTGAAAAATTTAAAGTTTTCCCCAACATTTTTATGATAGTATAAGGTCATTCCGTCATCCGTGATGCTTGGCCCCTCAATTAACTGTCCTTGGATGGCTTCAATCCTAATCGGTTTTTCGAATGGTAAATCTTTGTCTTTCCTAGTTGATTGCCATATGCCCATCTTTGGAGGCATAACCTCTATATTTGTTCTGGTAAAAAATAATTCTAAGCCATCTGTACTAATAGATGGAGCATACTCCAATAAATCGGTATTGATATTAACCAATAATTTATCTGAATTTGGCATTCGAAAGAACTGTCCATTTATTTTTTCCGCGATTGACAGATTAGCTTCCCGGGGGTAATTTTCACCTGCAAACCGACCTCCAGCATAGTACAGGTATAGTCCATCAGCACTGACCTCTGAATCAAAATTGATTAATCCCAAAGTATGTTCTGATATGGAATTGTCAGTGGGTGTAACCAAGTCAACCCCTTCACCGTCAAATGAACTCTGATAAATAGAAAGAAAATCCTGCCGATACGATCTCATACTGGTAAAATAAAAATTACCCTGAGTATCCATTGTGGGAACGCCTTCCAACTCTTTAGTATTTGCGCCAGGGAGTTCACCTAAGTAATCAAATTGGATATCGTTTATCTTACGACAGTAGTGGATATTCATATCCTCTCCCGTTGAACCTGAATTGTTGAAGAACAATAGTTGGCCATCTCTGGAAATAAAGGGTTCCATTGCGCTCCCCTCATATCCAACTATTTCAACCACTTCTTCATTAGAGAAGGGCCCAAATGTTTTACGTGGTTGAGTAGAAACTTCTTCCTTTTGACAACCAATCAAAGAGAAAACCATTGCCAGAATTTTCACTAAGGACCAATATGAAATGCGATAATCCATTTTATTTATTTTGAAATTAAGTGAATTAAATGATTGGTTTAGAAGTATATTATATACGGTCAGATAAGCGAATACCCTACGAAGAGAATAGAAAAATTATTAATGTATTCATAATCATAGGTAAATATATAATGCTATTACCAATATGTTTGGATTTATTAAAAGCACAAACGGATATTTGTTGTATTATGACCCAACCCTTTTAAAGTATTCACCTGTATATCTTATTAGAAAAAACAATTAGCAAATGAAGCATTTATATAGTGTTAGTCTAATCCTCCTTTTATCTATTTTTGCAATTTTCCACTGTTTAACTGCCCAGGTTACCATTGAAGGCACTGTCTCGTTTTCAGTACTTAACTTACCGTTACCTAACAGTGAAGTGTATATAACTACAGAAGATGGAGGTGTAGATACAACACTTGTTTCGGACTTTGCCGGCACATTCCAGCTTAAAACAGATTTGGTGCCTGGAGAAGTTGTACATTTTTTATATACGGATATTTGTTATGGTTTTGAAACCGTATTGACGGTAGCCGCCGCCGAAGAAGTGATGACAGTCGGAATTCGACATTGTATCCAGGATCGTGCTGACTGTGAAGCCTTTTTTATCTGGCATCCATTGGATGAGGATAAAGCCATTCAATTTTTAGACTTATCAGCTGGGGAAGTTCAATCATGGAGTTGGAATTTTGGCGATGGGAAGATGAGTGAGGAATCCAATCCCATTCACCATTTTGAGAAACCAGGGATCTACCAGGTCACCTTACAGATATTGAGAGGCGATACTTGTAACAGTTCCTTTTCACAAGAAGTCTGGGTGGATTCATTCCCTTGTTATTGTCCGGAATATGCATTTCCAGTTTGTGCGCTTAATGATGTCGGTGAGCGGATCTCCTTTGATAATCCCTGCTTTGCAGCCTGCGCCGGCTTCGATGTTTTGGTAGGATGCGAAGATACGTGTGGGTGTGATTCAGTTTATGATCCAATCTGTATCCAAGCACCTTTTGGAGCGATCACTTTTCAGAATGCCTGCGAGGCCATTTGTGCAGGATTTGCATTGGCTGATACCTGTCGACCAGTTTGTGTATGCCCGGATATTTGGGATCCGGTCTGTGTGGATCTTCCTGATGGAACTGTCAAGCAGTTTGCCAATGATTGCGAAGCGCAATGCGCCGGATTTTCTGATTACTATCCTTGTGATCCGGATACTACATGTATATGTTCAGCGAATTACGACCCAGTTTGTGCTATTGGATTTGAAGGAGAAATTAAAACCTTCAATAATGAATGTGAAGCAAACTGCGCAGGATACTTTATCACCTTTACGTGTGATACTTCTTGCTTTTGTTATGATGAGCATGATCCGGTTTGCGTGCTCTTACCACGACTAGGTTGGATAGTACAACTGCAGAATAAATGTATTGCCGATTGCCTTGAACTGGACATAGTCCCCTGTGATGAATGTGTCTGTCCGGAAATTTACGATCCGGTTTGTGTGATTGCTGATAACGGGGATATCATCCAATTTGATAATTATTGTTTGGCTCAATGCGCCGGGTATGATGCGATGATACCATGTGAAGGAGATTGCTATTGTGATCACATTTATGATCCAGTATGTGTAATACAAGACGATGGTTCGGTAGAGCGATATCAAAGTGCTTGCCAGGCATTTTGTGAAGGCTATGATGTGGTTTATAATTGTGATAATATTTGTGACTGCCCTCAAACTTTTGCGCCAGTTTGTGTTTTACTAGCTGACGGGAGCTATAAAGAATTTACCAATGAATGCTTTGCAGAATGCTATGGATATACTGATATAGTGGTATGTCCAAGCTTCAAGAATGATGAAAATGGATTTCCGGGATTGAGAAACCCAAAGGATTTAGCTGCCTCCAAAATATTTCCCAATCCGGTAAAATCCATACTGAATTTATCTATTACCTTTTCCGAAGAACCACAATCCTATGAGATCCATCTCATGGATATTCAAGGAAAAAGAGTGAAATCATTCGCGACCAGTGCGGTCCAGAAACAGATCATAAGCATTTCCTTAGATGGAGTGGTTGAAGGAATGTACTACTTGGTAATTCACGGTCCTGAAGTAAATGACGTTCATAAAGTGGTAAAGATTGAATGATCATCCAAAATTATTACATTTTAAAGCAGGTTATTAACGGTTTGCCTCAAGCATTTATGTTTGGGGCAATTTATTGTGCACTAATTTTTTTGCTGGGAATAACCTTGCGTTTAATAGAATCATCAAGGAATAGAATATCATAGTGTGAAATGAAAGTATATGATTTTTTGTTATTTTTAGGTCTTTACATCCTTTCGATCCCAATTTCCATAAAATAAATTCAATTGAAATCATGAAAGCGTTAACTGTTTTTCTATTATTTACACTTCCAATTACTTTATTAAATGCCAAGATTACGACCTGGAATGGTTTAGTTAGTTCGGATTGGTCTGTTCCGGGTAATTGGAGTAATGGAGTTGCAGTGGCTGGGGATACAGTAATCATTGATAATGGATTGAATAATGGAGCACTTTTTACGGGCAGCATTATTATAGACAAATTAGAGCTCAAAGTAGGGGCAACCTTGACAATTGGATCAGGCTCCATTTTTACGATTCAGAGTATACCCGGGCCTGCTATTATCAATAGAGGAACTATTAATGTAGCCGGGATTCTTCAAATGAATACTTTAGTGCCAGGTGGTGGTGTAATTAACTTTTCAGGTTCAAGGATGGAAATATTAATTGGAGGAAAACTCTCCTTTGCTGAAGTCGCGGGTATTAGTTTTTATAACAGCGTAGGAGCTGAGTTGGTAAACAATGGATTGATGAGTTTCAATACTATAGATATAGCATTCAGCGGAGGCGGGATCATTTCCGGAAATGGCATTTTTCAGAAAGTCACTTCACTTGGAGCAACCACCTTTAGCCCAGGCAGCTCCCCTGGCAAGATGACATTTGAAAATGATTTCATGATGTCAGACTCAGTGGTGTATCTATGTGAACTACAAAGCATTTCTGCACATGATTCTATTTGTGGAAATGACATTTCCATAGCTGGCACATTGTCTGTGGAACTTGATGGATATATTCCGACATTGGGAGACGCATTTAAAATAATTACCTGCGATAATTGTAGCGGTACTTTTGATTCTTTAAGCCTGCCTAGTTTGGTACCAGAACTTAAATGGCATGTGGGTTATGGTACCGAAGCGGTTGTATTAAGTGTGCATGATACCGCATCGATTATTTGGAAGGGAGATGTAAGTGCCGATTGGACTGATACGGGTAATTGGACAGATGGCATTATGCCTGGCCCCAACAAGAACGTGGTTATAGCTCCAAGTAAAAACGATGCTACTATCAGTGCTGGGATGAGTATTGTTATTGGCACACTGGAGGTGTTACCTTGTGCCTCTTTCATCGTAGATTTAATGGGTCTTTTGTCAACGAATGAGTGAAATCCTAGTCTAACTGATTGTATAATTTCACTGGGAGGAAAAAGCGGATATATTTTATAATAATGCAGCAAGATTTTTGGAATTGCCAGAAGATGAAATCAAAAGCCATAAAGGATTATAAAAATAGTTTTGGATCACTATTTATACATCTTCACTTTTTCCTGAATAAGTTCAACAGTCCATTTGGAGTATGCGTTCATTTTTTTGCCCTTATTCCCCTCCCTGCTATATTAATCTATAAATATCTGTGGAGTTTTTACAAAGAATCGCCTTTTTCCCTCTTACTGCAATAGGCGCTTTAATGATCTGTGGATTATTTTTGAGCACTTTGATCCAACATTCTGCGTCAAATTCTTTCCCTTTGATGTGTTCCCGATAATATGGATGGGCTTTATTCAACAATTCTTTTGGTTCTTCCTTAAGCGAATTAAGGATCATCTGCCAGCTCATACCTGTTGATGGTGCTTTGGAATATGAATAGGTCTTGACATGTGAGGCCACACTTTTTGCATGAGCGACTGTTTTTTTGTCTCTGGAAGATTCGGGGTTGTAGTAGATTAAGATTTCTCTTTTATTGGTTTTCAATATAATAATATTTTAGGTAATATTAATAATACGGATAAATATTTGGAATATTACATTATTACGTAATAAAATATCAAAAAAATTACCAAAAAGACAAATGATATAAGTGTTTAAAAGAGGTGGATTCTAGACCCACAAACTTTTCGATTCTCCGTAGTCTTTGCTTACCACCGTGGGTTTGCCATCCAGGGCAAATATACTATTGCTCCGATGGTTCAGTTGATACTTAGTATCCACGCTCTCAATCTCCCCTGTGCGTCGAAGTCTTGGTATAGACGGATTGTCACATAGTCATTTTGTGTATATGGTCTGCAGGACAGTGATCTATCCACACGCACTCATACCCACATCTCGTTTCTCACATCTCGTTTCTTATTATATCATTTCCTTCAAACACGCCTCTAGACTATCCTCCCACTGCGGAATGTCTAATTTGAAGGTTTCGATAAACTTTGACTTATCTAACAAACTAAAAAACGGACGTGTTGCCAGTGTCGGGTAATCAGAAGATGGGATGGGGTTGACCTGGATATTTACCCCAGTAATTTCGAAAATCTTAACAGCAAAATCATACCAAGAACAGCTTCCCTGATTGCTATAATTATAGGTGCCGGCAACTTTGCTTAAATCAGGTTGGGAATCAATAATGCTAAGTACCGATCTAGCTAAATCTCGGGCCCAGGTGGGTGAACCCACTTGATCATTTACTACATTTATAGTGTCTCTGTCTTGGCTTAAACGCAACATAGTACGCACGAAATTATTACCAAACATAGAGTATACCCAAGACGTCCTAAAAATCAAATGATTTGGATTCGCTTTTTGGACGTTAAACTCACCAGCTAGTTTAGTAGTAGCATATACGCCGGATGGGTCAGTTAAATCTCCTTCGGTGAGTGCTTTCTTATCCTTCCCATTGTACACGTAGTCGGTAGAGAAGTGGATTATTGGAATCTGCAAAGAATGAGCAGCTGAGGCAAGATTAGCAGCAGCAGTACTATTTATAAGTTCAGCAAGTGCTGGTTCTTTTTCTGCATTATCTACAGCTGTATAAGCAGCACAATTGATGACGACATTTGGTTTTAATTCATTAATCAGCTGATTTACCAAATTTGCACTAGTAATATCACATTGTTCCTTTATCAAAAAAGTATATTGACCAGGGAAATGCTCTTCTTCGTAGAGGTATTGAAATTCTTTGCCTAGCTGACCACCAGCTCCAAAGACCACTATGTGCTTATGTCCGATGTGCCCCAAATGCTGGATAGTTTTTATCTTTTTCACTTAGGATCATTTCAGCAGGAGGTATACCCCAGTCAATTGCTAACATGGGATCATTAAACATAATTCCAGCTTCGTGTTCCTTTGAATAGAATTGATCACATTTGTAATTGAATATTGCCTTTTTACTTAGCACAGAATACCCATGAGCAAATCCCGCAGGAATTAACAATTGAGTCTTATTGCTTTCCGACAAATTAATACTGAAATGCTTTCCCAGGGTGGGTGAATCTTTACGGATATCTACGACCACATCCAGTACTTCACCCAGCGTTACCCGAACCAATTTTGTCTGAGCAAAAGGTGGTAGTTGATAGTGTAATCCACGCACTACACCATAGCTGGATTTTGATTCATTATCCTGAACAAATACGTAATCTAAATGAGCTTGTTGAAAATTTCGTTGATTGTAGCTCTCGAAAAAATAACCACGATCATCCGTTAACACGCGTGGTTGAATGATTAATACTCCGGCAATTGGTGTCTTGATTATTTCCATGTGTCTATTGAATCGCAAAAATAGGAAAATTAATAAAGTAAAGAGCACAATTTCTGAGTAGGGATGTGGGTCTCCAAAGTCAGCTAAATAGTATAAAGGTGACAATTCTCAATACCCCTGCCTGCAGCGAGGTAAGGCACTTCCCAATACTCATTAATCATTACTATTTCTCTTAGGTACGGGATCATGACCATGAGGTCCCCAAGGATGACATTTTACGATGCGTTTTAATCCTAACCAAGTGCCTTTAAAAATACCCCATTCCTGGATAGCCTGGATCATGTAATTAGAGCAAGTAGGAGTGAATCTGCAATTTGATCCCAGAAGTGGAGAGATCAATAGCTGATAAGCTCGAATAGGGAGTATAAAGATTTTTTTGAGTATCGTTGTCAAAATTGGATAGATTCGTCTCTCTTCCTGCTATGGAATAAATAGAATGATTTTTCATCTTCAGGCATTCGCAAGCTTAAGATATTTTTTTGGTCATCATAAAGGCCCATGAGTATATCGTAAGTGATATTTAACGAAGATATTTCCTCCACATCATAAACCTCCAGGTACACCCAAACCGCTAACAAATCTTCCGATAATTCTTTGCCAATGAATTCATAATACGCTTTTTGATTGTCGATCTCAAATTGAAGGTGATCTTGAATATATCCATAAATGTAATAATCAGCGCTATCTCTTTCTTTTTCAGTACCTACAAATAAATCTTGACCTCCGAGTTCAATTCCAATAATCTCTTCCAGATCATCAATATATATGTGTGTACTTATTTGTAAAGATTTTGATTCCTGACTGTATTCAACTTCGCTTTTGCTGATGTGAATGTCATGAACAAACCATGAAATAAGAAAAACCACGATATGCGCCATATCTATAGAATAACTTTTACCAGAATTTAGTTTCCATCATTAGAATTATTGAGATGCCTGCAGTAACCCCCGAAATAAATAAGATCCATTCTCTTTGTTTCATATGAATCAGTCGATAGAGTAACCAAGTAATTACAAATATGATTACCACGATTAAAAGTTGTCCGAGCTCAATGCCCACATTAAACGCAAATAAAGGTTTAATAATACTTTCTTCTTTTCCAAGCAGACTTCTAAAATAATTGCTAAAACCCATTCCATGAATCAGACCAAATCCCATGGCTAACAGATATTTAATATTTGTCCTTCGGGCAAACGTATCTTTGATAGCACTTGATTTAATATTAAAAAGATTATATATGCTGGTCAGCAGGATGGTTACCGGGATAAGAAATTCAATAATGGATCGATTGAATACAATAAGCCCCAGTGCAGCCAAAATTAAAGTGACGGAATGGCCGATAGTGAAAGCAGTTACCAAAACAAGTACTTTTTTCCATTCACTTATTAGGTAAGTTGCGCATAAAGCAATGATAAATAAAATATGGTCATAAGCATTAATATCTGCTATATGTTGCCAACCAAGTTGTAAATAGGTGCTAAATTCACTCAATGTATATCAGGTTTTACTAGCCGCAAAAATAAAAATAAAAAAACCTCTCAGGTGAATGAGAGGTTAATTATTCTAACTTAAACTTTTAATCAATATCGGTAATAATCAGGTTTAAAAGGACCTTCAGGAGTGACCCCAATATAAGAGGCCTGTTCTACATCCAATGTATCCAGCTCCACACCAATCTTAGACAAATGTAATCGAGCTACTTGCTCATCTAAATGTTTTGGTAACATGTAAACCTGATTATCATAATTTTTATGATTCTTCCACAATTCCATTTGAGCTAAAACTTGGTTCGTAAATGAATTGGACATCACGAAACTAGGATGACCGGTGGCACAGCCCAGATTAACTAATCTTCCTTCAGCCAACACAATTATATCTTTACCATTTAAGGTATACATATCTACTTGAGGCTTGATGTTTTCCTTTTTGGCACCCGATGCACCATTGAGCCAAGCCATATCCAACTCATTGTCAAAATGACCAATATTACACACGATCGTTTTATCCTTCATAAGTCCAAAGTGCTCTGGCCCAATAACATTTTTGCAACCAGTAGCCGTTACAATAATATTAGCTTCCGGAACGGCATTGACCATTTTCTTAACTTCAAATCCATCCATAGCAGCTTGTAATGCACAAATCGGATCGATCTCGGTTACAATCACTCTACAACCAGCACCTTTCAAGGATGCGGCCGTACCTTTTCCTACATCACCATAACCACCTACTACAGCCACTTTACCAGCCATCATGATATCTGTAGCCCGACGAATAGCATCTACACAAGACTCTTTGCAACCGTACTTATTATCAAATTTCGATTTGGTTACTGAATCGTTTACATTAATTACCGGTAAAGGGAGTTTTCCGTTTTTTTCGCGTTCGTATAGACGATGAACACCTGTAGTAGTTTCTTCACTGATGCCTCTAACTCCAGGTATTAGTTCAGGATAATTATCTAGCACCACATTTGTCAGATCCCCTCCATCATCAAGAATCATGTTTAATGGTTGATTATCCTTGAATGCGTGTAAAGTCTGTTCGATACACCATTCATATTCTTCTTCGGTTTCTCCTTTCCATGCATAAACCGGAATTCCAGCTTCAGCAATAGCCGCCGCTGCATGGTCCTGAGTTGAAAATATATTGCAGGATGACCAGGATACCTCGGCACCTAGTTCGATTAATGTTTCTATAAGTACTGCAGTTTGAATAGTCATATGTAAGCAACCAGCAATACGGGCACCTGCTAATGGTTTGCTTGCTCCATACTGTTCGCGCAATGACATTAAACCGGGCATTTCGGCTTCCGCCAGGGTCATTTCTTTTCGGCCCCAGGCTGCCAGATTAATATCTTTTACTTTATATTGAGGTCGTTGTTGTACTTCTTGCATAATGATTTTTGTTAATATGTTTTTTAATGGAATGCAAAGATAAATATTAATACAAATATTAACAACGAAATATCCTCTCTGGTTTTACATACTAAAAACGGAAATTCTATTTAGTCTACTTATTTGCTAATGCCGACAATTTTCAGAGGTTGTGTCTCTTGTGAGGGAATCTTGAACTAAAACTGTTGTTAAAGAGAATTTTCCATCCTTTTATCGAATGGCTTGATTGCCTCGGACCTTGGTGCTAATTCGTATAGCATCCTCCACATTGTATACAAATATCTTGCCGTCACCTACACTGTCTGTTCCCGCATTATCTAATACTACGTTAATACAGGTTTCTAAATTTTCATCGCTAATTATACATATAATCATTACCCGGGTCTGAAGAATCATCGGTTGTTCAGCTCCTCTATATCTTTCGGAATATGTTTTTTGTAATCCACTTCCTTTAACCGGAATAACCGTAAGACAAGGTATGTTGGCCTTTTTAAGTCCTTCTTGAACCGCTTGAAGTTTTGATGGTCTTATTATAGCTTCTACTTTTTTCATAACAATTTATTTTAATTATTCAAAGGTTGAATATGACTCAATACATAAAGAGACGTAAGAAGGGTTTGGTTAAAGAAGTGATCCTTACAATTTATCGTATCTTGAATTAATCTTCCGAATTATGAAATTCACGGAAAAACATCCCTGATCCTGTACGATTTTCCTTACTGCGCCATTCTGGTCTGAACGTGTAACGAGGATGCTGTTCTCCTCCTTCGTCCACATCCTGGATCACCATATTGAATCGTATGGTCTGCCAATCATCTCCTTGTTTTTCTTTTACAAAGCTGATGGGAATAGCAGTTTCCAGAACATATCCCCCATTAATAGTTTGACACTTTGACAAAACTCCCTTTAATTCCTTAGCATTATTGCCAGGAAAGCCTTGCACCAAATCAGAATCCGGTGATTGCATATAAAAGAATGAATTTCGATACCGTCCAGCGCCGCGGTCACTGCTACTGATAAGCAAGGGATCCGTGTTGATTATGATTCCAATGAAATCCTGGCTCCATATCGCGTCCATTGGGCTAACGTGAATATGCTCATCCAAAACTTTTGCGGCAACATAAATGTAATTTTCATCATAAGCCAGGTCAAAAGAAGCTTGACAATCTTCGTTTTCAGTCCCTATTATTTTATAAGGCAAGGTGTTCCAATCCGATAGGCTTCCATCTATATTGATTTTATTTTTACATGTCTTCAACTGATTCTTTGATTCTGGAGCAAGATAATAGGTCATAGGTATCTTTAGGTCTGGTAATTCCTCACCCCTTAAACTCACTTCCACTTTGAGTTTCATTGGACGGATGTCATCCATGGATAAATTCTTACGCTTATTTCCCAACTCAACCTTTACAAGTTCAACTGAATTTGGCGAGATAAGGTATTTGTCTTTTTCAATTGCCAGGCTTAAGTCCCAGCTGAAGCTCCCTTTGAGATCGACCTGCATAGGAATGTCATGATCATTAATTAACTTGATGTTCATTAATCCACTGATCCAATCCTCTGCGGTAACATATAGAGGCTCGATTTGAACACAATTGCTTCGAATTATTTTTTCAAAATAATTCCTAGTTTTCCTAGTAGATACATTCTCTCCCCAAATTCCGTCCAGCTTTAAATTGGCCAAAACAGGGCCGTCCTCAGTCATGGTGAGCCAGGTCACATGGTCAAATTCACCAAATTGAGGGCCGGTAAGATTACTTCCACCTCCTGTGGTGGCCAGTGTAAAATATTTCCCATTATTCCTGGTTTCTTTGGCATAATGGTGTACGTGGCCGGTAAAAACAGTATGCTTTCGACTAGATAGGAGTATTTCTACGTCTGGCCATCGTTCCGGATCTTTCTGATTCCAAAGTGGCTGGTGCATGAAAATCAAGGTCCAACGTACATCCATATGTTCATTAAGCATGTTTTCAATGTAGGTGTATTGTTCATCAGATATACTTCCTTTTCCAGCACCACGACATTGGTCCTCAGAATTAAGACATAAGAAAAGTACATCTTTATAAACGAAATGGTAATATGTCTTCCCAAACTTTTCTAAGTAAAGTTTTTCCATTACTCTGTTGGTGATGTCGTGATTACCCGGTACATAAAAGAAGGGCATTTCCAAGCTATCAATGAATCCATTGAACTCTTTCCATTGGGCTTCAAGGCTAGGTAAGTCTTCGGTGTACCCTTCAATTAAATCACCGACACTCAGGACAAATTCAGGTTGAAGTAAATTTAATTTTCGAACACCATCCATAAAGATACCAGGACGGTGTCCACCAGTTCGATCCGTGACGATGGCAATTTGAAACTGATGGGAGTCATTATTCAGGTTCAAACTGGTCCAGGGTTTGGCTCCCGATGGGATGTCAATCCTGAGGTTAGAGGTTTGTGCATATAGGA
>JAHEJC010000043.1 GCA_024639065.1 Lewinellaceae bacterium
GAGTATGTCAAGGAAGGATTGGTTAAAGTGAACGGAATTGTAGAAACCAATCCCGCGATTCTCGTTCAGAAAAATGATATCGTATCCTATAGAAATCAAAAAATTACACCCGAAATCAAGACTGTATATTATTTGATGAATAAACCTAAAGACACGATCACTACCTTGAAGGATGACCGAGGTCGTAAAACAGTGATGGATATTATTAAACCTAAAGTCAAAGAAAGAATTTTTCCAGTAGGCAGACTGGATCGAAACACCACCGGCTTATTATTACTTACTAACGATGGGGCACTCGCCCAAAAGCTGTCTCATCCAAAATATAAAATCAAAAAGATCTACCATGCTTTTCTGAATCGACCATTATCACAAGAAGACCTAGAGGCCATTCGCAATGGATTACAACTAGAAGATGGCCTGGCCAACGTTGATGGTATATCCTATGTCGATGGAAAATCCAAAAAGGAAGTTGGTCTTGAAATTCATATTGGGAAAAACCGAATTGTTCGTCGTATTTTTGAACATTTAAACTATCAGGTCGAGCGATTGGATAGGGTATATTATGCTGGTCTGACCAAGAAAGATATACCTAGAGGCCGTTATAGAAAGCTTACCGAAAAAGAAGTTATCATGCTCAAACATTTTGTTTGATCGCTTGATTAGCAACCTGAACTGTTAGACCATGGCTATTTTCTGAAGAATACTCAACTGCCCACTATATGCTTTGGCTATGTTCTCTTGGGTGAAAACTTTATCTGTATCTCCGAAAGCAATCAGTCGCTGATTTAATAAAATCACCTGATCAAAATATTGCATGACGGTGGAAAGATCGTGATGGACAACTAATAACGTTTTACCTGCTTCAGCTTGTTGCTTTAAAATTTGAATAATCCGTTCTTCTGTTGGGATATCAACACCTACGAATGGTTCGTCCAGTAAAAAGATGGATGGATTTTGACATAAAGCCCTTGCGATAAATACTCTTTGTTGTTGACCGCCAGACAGTTGCCCAATTTGGCGATTTTTTAAATTTGCGATCCCCAAATTCTGCATAGCATGGTCAGCAATATCCTGATCGTGTTTAGATAATCGTTTCCAAACCGTTTTATGTGGATATCTTCCCATGAGCACAATGTCGTTTACAATGGCTGGAAAATCCCAATCGACCTCGTCGCGCTGAGGCACGTATGCAATTGATTTTCTATTCTCTTCAATCGGTACCCCTTCTATAAGGATCTTACCTGACTGAACATGAATTAAATTAAGGATACTTTTAAAGAGCGTCGATTTCCCGGCACCGTTTGGCCCCACTACTCCAATAACTTTTCCTGGTTCAATATTTAAAAAAATATTGGTTAAAACCCTTTTGCGGTCGTATGAAATGCTGAGATCATGTACAGATATCGAATTACTCATTTTATAAATTTAAGCAAAATGATGAAGCCTAAAATAAATATACAAGCCAAGACAACAATTAGTCCCGCATTTGTATTACTGTTCGTGGTTTCGTCAGCATTTACCGGCTGGATCGATTGACTTAATGTTTCCACAATTACGTTGGTGTTGTATTGCAGCATATCAATGTAAGTAGATGCCGGTGAATCCTTATCACCCAGGCTGTCCGAATATAACTTCCCTCCGATCCGTATATTATTGTCCTTGGCCAAGCTTTGCAACAGCTTGGGATTTACCGTTGTCTCAATAAAGACCGCTGGAATATTTTGTTTCTTAATTAGTTTGTTCAGTCTTATCAGGTCACTGGTTTGAGCATCCGAATCCGTCGATGTACCTAGAATCGATTCTGTGATTATTCCATATTTCTTTCCATAATAATGAAAGGCATCATGAGAAGTGATCAAATATCGCTGTGCCTTAGGAATCGTTTGGATATCTCGCAAAATTTTAGCATCCAATTCTTTAAGTTTATTCACATATTCATCATGGTTTTTTTGGATGTCTTCTTGCACTTCTGGTAAGAGATTAATCAACGCTTCTTTAATGTTATTTGCGTAAATGATACCATTTTCAGCATCCATCCATGCGTGCGGATCTGAAGCATTATCGTAAACCGAACTCATTATAGGTTTGACCCCTTTGGTTACTGTAATCACTTTCGCCTTGGTTCCTGAATTATCGATCAACTCATTGACCCAACCTTCAAAGGTAAGCCCGTTAACCAAGATCAATTGTGCTTTGACAACTTTGGTCGCATCTCCTGGAGTAGGTTCATATAAATGTGGGTCACCTCCTATGGGAACAATCGTTCCTATTCGTATGTAGTCTTGCCCAATTTGCTGGGCAATATCCGCGATCATGGAAGCGGATCCTAACACCATGGGTTTTTCATCCTGTGAGAATAGGAATCCGGCATGCAACAGCATAAAAAAATAAAAGATGATTACTTTAAATTTCATTTACTAATAGCTTTTTACAAATATGTTCACCCAATAATTGGCTATGTTTATCATCGATCAATACTTTCATGGACTGGTCAAAGGAATTTTTTTCTTGAATAACAAGCTGGGTTCCTATGTGAATAGATAAATTATCCAAATACCTCAAAAACGCTTTGCTATGCTCTTGAACACCTAACACAACTAGGCGCTGTCCCTGAGACGCTTTATTCATAGGTACCTGTTGACGAATGGTAAACTTTCCAGACGCGGTGGGAATAGGATCTCCATGCGGATCAAATTTTGGTAATCCTAAAAATTGATCCATTCGCTCTATCAACAAATCGGATTTTATGTGTTCCAACTCTTCCGCAATATCATGTACCTCATCCCAAGAAAAACCTAATTTATCAACTAAAAAAACCTCCCAGAGTCTGTGTTTACGCACTAGCTGCGTGGCAATATGTCTTCCGGTTGGTGATAGGTGAACGCCTTTATATCTGGCATAATCAACTAATTCTTTTTCGGCTAATTTTTTAAGCATATCGGTTACCGAGGCCGCTGATGACCCAGTTACTTTTGCAATGGCATTAGTAGACACCCGATGATTGGTTTTTTCGGTTAATTTGAAAATACATTTCAAATAATTTTCTTCGGTAAATGACAACATTAATAACGATTTACAAACAAAAATATTTTTATTTTTAGACTAATCAAAATTTATTTTTAAATCAATCTAAATTATTTTGTGATTGACACACAACCTTTTAAAATCTTAACCTGTTTTCAACCCAAATAATGGCCCTGGTGGCTGGTTTCAAAGTCATTAAAATAAGGTGATTTTACTCTGATAAAACTACCCAGTTTTGAATCTTGGATAGTAACTAAAATAACTGTACTTTTGCCCCTCTTTTAAAATTATCTAACAACGAAATTTCAAATCATATGAGCCAAAGTATCACGTATTTGATTCCAGCTTTCGGAGTAATCGCCTTGTTGTTTACCTTCTTTAAATCTTCATGGGTAGGAAAGCAGGAAATTGGAACGGATAAAATGGAAACCATTGCAAAAAACATAGCCGATGGGGCTATGGCTTTTTTAAAAGCTGAGTATCGAATTCTAGCCATTTTTGTATTGGCAGTAGCGGTAGTGCTCGGCATAAGTGGAAATACACTGGAGTCTTCACCCTTGGTAGCTTTATCCTTTGTTCTAGGTGCCATTTGTTCAGGTTTAGCTGGCTTTATAGGAATGAAGGTAGCCACCAAAGCCAATGTGCGTACTACGAATGCGGCAAGAACAAGTTTAGGTAAAGCACTAGAAGTGGCATTTGCTGGTGGATCCGTAATGGGACTGGGTGTGGTAGGATTAGGGGTCTTGGGATTGGGTGTTCTTTTCTTATTATACTCTAACATGTATGGGGTTGAAACCGCGAGTCAAGCTACGCGAGTCATAACCGTGGTTACCGGATTTTCCTTTGGCGCGTCTTCAATTGCACTTTTTGCCAGAGTGGGTGGCGGTATTTACACTAAAGCAGCTGATGTAGGTGCTGATCTGGTCGGAAAGGTAGAGGCTGGTATTCCTGAAGATCATCCTTTGAATCCCGCAACTATTGCTGATAATGTAGGGGATAATGTTGGGGATGTGGCCGGAATGGGCGCCGATTTATTTGAATCATATGTAGGATCTATAATAGGTACTATGGTGTTGGGAGCAGCTTTCATGAGTTCAGCACAGGGATGGACTGACAATTTTGGTGGACTTTCAGCAATCATCTTACCACTATTACTGGCTGGCGTGGGTATATTAACCTCGATTTTAGGTACTTTTTTCGTACGGGTAAAAGAAGGAGGAGATCCACAAAAAGCATTAAACCGCGGAGAGTTTATATCTGCTTTTTTAATGCTCGCAGCCACATTCGTTATTGTAAAATGGATGCTACCAGCAACATGGACTTTTAATGGAATTACCTATAATTCAACAGGTGTTTTTTGGGCGGTGATTTTTGGACTGGCAGCTGGATTATTAATTGGGATCGTTACCGAATTTTACACTGGGACGGGAACAAAGCCGGTGATGTCAATCGTCAAACAATCAGTCACCGGTGCTGCAACAAATATTATTGCTGGACTCGGAGTTGGTATGCAGTCTACGGCTATTCCTATAGTCATTTTGGCTGTAGCAATTATTGGAGCCCATCATTTTGCCGGATTATATGGTATTGCCATTGCAGCTGTCGGTATGCTCTCAAATACAGGTATTCAACTGGCAGTGGACGCCTATGGACCGATCTCGGATAATGCTGGTGGTATTGCAGAGATGGCTGATCTTCCCAAAGAAGTGCGACAACGTACTGATAAATTAGATGCGGTAGGAAACACTACGGCCGCTATTGGAAAAGGATTTGCAATTGGTTCTGCTGCTTTAACTGCCTTAGCTCTTTTTGCTGCCTTTATGACCACTGCCGGTATCTCGTCCATCGACATCAGTAAACCCGTGGTTATGGCTGGCTTATTATTAGGTGGCATGCTTCCATTTTTGTTTTCTTCATTATCTATAAATGCGGTGGGTAAAGCAGCCATGGATATGATTCAAGAAGTTCGTCGTCAGTTCAGGACAATCCCCGAACTGACCAATGCATTAGATGCTATGCGCAGAAATGATGATAAAGAATTTTCGGATTGGAGCAAGGAAGATCAATCTATTTTTGAAGCAGCAGAAGGTAAAGCCGAATATGGTAAATGTGTAGAGATATCGACCAAAGCTTCGATTCGTGAAATGGTCTTACCTGGAATGATTGCGGTGCTTACTCCTGTATTAGTGGGTTTCCTTGGTAAAGCAGAAATGCTGGGCGGGCTGCTTGCAGGTGTAACAGTCTGCGGTGTTTTGATGGCTATTTTCCAATCGAATTCAGGTGGAGCCTGGGATAATGCTAAGAAAATGTTTGAGCAGGGTGTGGAGATTGAAGGAGTTATGCACTATAAAGGATCCGAAGCGCACAAAGCTACTGTGGTAGGTGATACTGTTGGAGACCCATTTAAGGATACTTCAGGACCTTCACTCAACATCTTGTTGAAATTGATGTCAGTAGTGGCCCTTGTCATCGCACCATTCTTATAAAGATATTAAGAAATTATTTAAATGGGGTGTTTGGATTTTCTTCCGGACACCCCTTTTTTATGAATAGGTTCGATCCTCTATTCAATCGATCAGGCAACCACCGAAATAAAAGAAGCCTGGATATACCAAGTTTAAAGGTTTAGGGCTTTCACGATAACTTCGGCTCTTTATATGGTTGATTGTTAAAGAATATATGATCAAGCTTGACCTAGAGTCAACCTGGCATTATACTTGATATATTCAGTTATAATTTCGTTAAAAGAGCTAAATATTCCGAGTCCTTCGAAACAATTATTATGAAATTGGAGTATATTGGTATGAGTTATTGAGTTACCGACTACGTCTGATTAAAAAAATGAAAAATGAAATTGAGGAGTTACATTTTTATATTACTTGGAATAGGGGTATTGTTTTTTGGTGCTGAAAAACAAAATGAGCCCTACAATCCCATAAAAGAAGGTTATATTTTAAAAGCTATTTTATCCGTATTGGAAGCTGCTCACTTCAGCCCCCAAGAATTAGACGACGAATTTTCGAAAAAAGTTTACGATAACTACCTGGACAATATGGATAGTGGTAGACGTTTTCTAACCCAGAAAGAAATTGATCAACTAAGTGTATATCAATATGATTTAGACGATTTTGTAAAGAATGGCGATCTCACCTTTTTTGATCTGTCAAACAAATTGATCGCTGAAAGCGTCGGCAACGCCAAAACCATTTATGAGGAAATTATTGACGATGACTTTGATTACAATTTAAATGAATCCATTGAATTTGATTCTGAGAAAAAAGAGTTTGCGAATGATCAGATCGGCTTAATTGAGATTTGGAAACAATATGTTCAATATGAGATCATGACTAGAATTGTTAATAAATTAGATAGTCAGGAAAAGAATAAAGAGGAGGCAGAATGGAAGTCCATGGAAGAGCTTGAGGTTGAAGCTAGAAAGCAGACTAAAGATATGTTTGATCGGTATTTTAATAACATAACCAAACTATCTCGATTGAAGAGGTTTGAAGTTTTCGTTAATTCCTTTACTTCTCTCTTTGATCCACATACTACCTACTTCACCCCAAAAGATAAGTCTGATTTCAAACTGCGTATGTCAGGTTCCTTAGAAGGAATTGGAGCGAGATTATCCCCTGATGGTGACTTCACAAAAGTAGTCGAAATCGTTCCAGGTGGACCTGCATGGAAACAAAAAGAACTCCAAGTAGATGATCTGATTCTAACCGTTTCGCAAGATGGTAAAGAACCTATAAATGCGGTGGGCTTACATATTGACGATGTGGTCGATATGATTCGCGGTAAAAAAGGAACTAAGGTAATTTTGCATGTCAGAAAAGTTGATGGATCTGAAGAGGATATTGCTATTGTACGAGAAAAAGTAATCTTAGATGATAATGCCAAGGCACAATCTATGATTATAAAAAGAGAAGAAGACAATGAGTCATTTGGCTATATTAAATTACCTTCTTTTTATTCGGACATAGAAGATGAAGATAGACACAGCTGCGCCAAAGATGTAGCTAACGAATTAGCCAAATTAAAAGAAGAGGGGGTGAAAGGAATTGTATTTGATCTTCGAAATAATGGTGGTGGTTATTTTCATGAAGTGATCAATATGTCCGGACTGTTTATCAAAGAAGGACCTATCGTCCAGGCCAAAGGTCGAAAGGGAGGTTCTCTCAAATATTATGATGAAGATCCGGAAATTCATTACGATGGTCCACTGGTTGTATTAGTAAATGAGTATAGTGCTTCCGCATCCGAGATTTTAGCAGCCGCTTTGCAGGACTACAACCGTGCCATTATCGTAGGTAGTTCAGCCACATTCGGTAAAGGTACCGTACAAAGATTCTACAACCTCGATCGGATCATCCGAGCTGATCAGGAGTTTAAACCATTGGGAGAAATAAAATTAACTACTCAAACCTATTATCGCATAAATGGTGGATCAACGCAACTAAAAGGTGTTACCCCTGACGTCGTTTTACCCGGCAGTTATCAATTATTGGAAATTGGAGAAAGAGAATATGATACATCTATACCCTGGAGTGCGATCGATGCGCTTAAATATGAGGCTGTAGGTTATTTTACGCCAGATTTGGACTGGATTCAAAGCCAAAGTTCAAGTCGAGTGGAAACAAATGAGGCTTTCCAATTGGTTGAAGAAAATGCAAAACGGCTCAAAAAACAAAGAGATCGTTCTTCCTATTCATTAAATCTTGAAACGTATCGATCATCAAAAAAAGAAAGAGAAGAAGCGGCAAAAAAATACAAAGGGATCAGCCAGGAAATTGATGACTTGTCGATTGCAAACATTGAGTTGGATCTTGCGACTATTCAATCTGATTCTACCAAAATAGGTAGAAATGATGCACTGATCACATCGATGAAAAAAGATATTTATTTAAACGAAAGTTTATTCATTTTACGAGATATAATAGAGAGTGAAAGGTTGGCAAAAGTGGGACTCAAGGAGTAATTTACTTTAAGCTACTTTTTAACTAAAATACGGCATGACCGCTACCATTGTAGCGGTCTTTTTTTTGATTAAAGTAATACAAAGACTTGCTATGCATAGTTTATCTATGTATATTTAACTCATGAGTTCAAATCTATTAAGTGGAAGCCTAGATACCATAATTGTAAAATTGCTGCAGGATAATGGAGAAATGTATGGGTATGAAATCAGCAAAACTATCAGCCGTTTGACCAATGGTAAAGTCTTAATTAAGGAAGGTTCACTCTATCCTGCCTTACATCGCCTAGAGGCTAAAGGAATATTGGAAACAGAATCCCGTTCAATTGGAAATCGTCATCGAAAGTATTACAAACTATCCGAGAAAGGATCAAAAGAAGTAAAACATATTCTGCACGATATGCAAGAATTCATTGAGAATATTCAAAATCTATTAAATATTCAATGGACTTAAACCAAGAGAAATCACAGCTTACCAATGATGAAATTGCTCTCCTTTATAGATTTGTAAAGCAAAAATATGTTCGTCACAAAGATGTACAATTTGAATTGGTAGATCATTTGGCCAGTAGCATAGAAGAACAACGCAAAACAACTCCAGGGATATCTTTTGAAAAAGCCCTTGAAAACGAATATGCAAAATTTCCAATAACCGGATTTGCGAAATTAGTGGAGGCCAAAAGCAATGCATTGATTAAATTCTGGCAAAAGAGAATTTTCCAATTTATGTTTAAATTTATCTCGTGGCCAAAGGCTATCCTTACTTTTTTATTTACTATTTCACTATTCAATATCATCCAATGGAATGGTGATCTAGGGTTAAAAATATGCCTTGTTTTATTGGGCGTTTTGATTTTTGGAATGGTAATAAAAATGTCATTCACACAATCCAATAATGAACATAAGATTGAAGAATATTTAGTGGTGAAAACTTATTACAATGTGATAAATTCTGTTTTTATATTTATATATATAGTAATTAGTATTCTTATAAAGATGACCGCTGATGAGATCCTGGCAAATAGTTTCACCGTTGCAATTTTTACTTTCTTTATTGTCGTTTTTGGTATTTTCACCTATGGCTTTTTCTTCAGTTTTCCCATTATGCTTAAAGAAGAAATAAAAGCAAAATATGGCCATTTTATGCTCAGTTAATCTTTTATAGAAGGCGTGAATAAAACTAATATTTACAACTGGATTGATCTGACTTAATATAGTAAGCCTCAAAGTTCTTCGCCTCCGGATCCATGCATCCTTTCAAATTGAGTAGGCGTATATTCTTAAAATCAATTGGTTGGCCTTCACTCTGTAGGGCAATGAAACCATCAGTTAATAGTTTTCCATCAACTTTTTGCTCTGGCAGATAATTATTCGCTACTCCACCCCCGATTTGGGGTTGGGTGTATTGCAAAACCGTATCTCCATTGATGAGATGCTGAATTAAACTATCACCATAAACAATGAGTTCGGCATGTACCCATTGATCTCCATCATACGTATCGGATGAAGACGATATACAATGACGGGGATCCATTCGACCTTCATAAATTACTTCCGTACCTGGAGAACACATATTGCCAGTAGGTCTGGCTTTCCCATCCCCTAATCCACCTAAAAATTGCATCTCAACCGAAATGGGCCAATCTTGGTTAACTGGCATCGTCCTGGGATCCTGAGAATGAAACATCACACCACTATTGAGTATTGTATACGACGGAGCTCCAGGGTGTAACTCACCTACAAAACGGTAATCCATTTGCAGCTTATAATAGCTAAACGGGACATCATAATATAAATGAGCAAACTGATTGTTAAAATCCCCCTCGTATTGATCATACCGTACCGCAATCATTGAATCAATCACTCTAAAAGTTTCCCCATAATTAATTCCAACATCATGATGGTGAATTTTTACAGTCCAATCAGTAAGATCCACTCCATTGAATAGGTCTATCCACTGGTCCTGATTATGGCCTTGTGTAGATTGAGCATTCAGACAAGATGTCAACGAAATTATATAGAGTATTAAGATGAGCGACAATATATCAAAGTGACTTTTCATAGAAACAATTTATTTAGAGAATGAAATTCATGCAATATTATAGAATAAAATGGATTCAAAGCCACAAGGTATCCTCAGCTTATCAACTTATCCAAATTTCCTAAAACTCAATTCATAAATTTCATTCAAAATACAACATTCAACATTCAAAATTTCCCTGTAAGCGGATTACCTTTAATTCATGAATTTTTTAACACTTGAAAATGTATCGTTGCGATATGGTGAGAAGTTGTTTTTTGACCAAATAAAATTATATATCAACAAAGGTCAAAAAGTAGCCTTAGTAGCTAAAAATGGAACCGGTAAATCAACGTTACTCAAAATCTTAATGGGTGAAGTAAAACCTGATGGAGATACCTACAAAAGCTATTTAAGACCAGACATTAGAATCGGGTACTTGCCTCAAGAACCCCAATTGAATATGAAGAATACAGTGTTGGATGAAATCTACGAAACGGAAGATCCGAAAGTGCAGGCAATCTATCAATATGAACAAAAAATGCTTTTAGATAATCAATCAGCAATAGCGGAAGCAGCTCATTTAGTAGATAGTCTTCACGCATGGGATGTTCATGGCAGAATAGGCGAAATCCTTTATCAATTAAAAATTGATTATTTAAGTCAATCTGTACAATCGCTATCGGGGGGTCAAGCCAAAAGAGTCGCTTTGGCGAAAATAATTATTCAGGATCCGGATTTTCTCATCCTGGACGAACCCACTAACCACTTGGATATTGACATGATTGAGTGGCTTGAAAAATATCTATCCAAAAGTCAGCTCACTTTGTTCATGGTAACGCACGACCGCTATTTTTTGGAACGTGTTTGCAATCAAATCGTAGAACTCGAGCAAGGGAAAATCTACACCTATCCTGGTAATTATTCAGAATACCTGGAAAGAAAAGCGATTAGGAATCAGAATGAAACGGCCGCTGTGCAAAAAGCCCGCAAACTAATTACCACTGAATTAGATTGGATGCGACGCATGCCCAAAGCTAGAGGAACTAAGGCTAAAGCTAGAATCGATAAATTCTTTGAGACCCAGAATATTGCTAATATCAATTTATTGGAGTCTGAAATGGTCATTGAAATCGAACCTACCCGTCTGGGAAGCAAGATTCTTGAAATGCAATACATCTCCAAATCATTTGGGGACCTGGTCATTCTTCAAGATTTTCATTATAAATTCAAAAAAGGTGAACGAGTAGGCATTGTAGGACCAAATGGCGCTGGCAAAACGACGTTCATTAAGCTGTTGATAGGAGAAGAGCAACCAACCTCGGGAAAGATCATTGTAGGTGATACCGTTCGTATCGGCTATTATAGTCAAGAAGGACTTATTCTCAAGGAAGATCAACGAGTGATTGAAGTAATACGAGATATTGCTGAATATTTACCAGGCAAAAAAGGTACCAAGGTAAGTGCTGAAAGACTGCTGGAATACTTTCTTTTTGACCGGGCTAAACAACAGGTTTATGTCTCTCAATTAAGCGGTGGTGAAAAAAGGAGACTCCATTTACTACAAGTATTAATGAGCAATCCAAATTTTCTAATTCTGGATGAACCAACCAATGATCTGGATATCATCACCTTAAATGTCCTGGAAGAGTTTTTACTGAATTTTGAGGGATGTGTAGTCATTATTACCCACGATCGGTATTTTCTTGATAAAATTGTCAACCACTTACTCATCATGGAAGGTGATGGCAAAGTGAAAGATTATAATCATACTTATACCGAATATCGCAGCACATTAGACAAGACTGGCAAACCTGTTTCTAACGATTCGAGCAAAGCCGAGACCCAAAAAGATACTTCATATGTAGACTTAAAAGAGTTGAAAAAGTCAATCAAAAGAACGGAAAAAAAGATTGAAAAACTTGAATCCAGAAAAACAGAAATTATGGATTGGTTCAGTGAAGGGCTAGTGGATGTTGTTAAATCAAAAAAACTCGCTGCTGAATTAAAAAATATTGAAACGGATATAGAGAAATTTGAGGAAGAATGGATGGAATTAAATGAAGAGATGCACGATTAAGACAACTCTGCTTCTATCCACTTTACTCATAAAACCAAGACTAAAATTCTGTTTTGAAATTGCTAAGAAATTACGCTAATAAAATTCTCAGGTATTGAAATCGAGATTTAACAAAGTTCAATCGGCGGATATCATCATTAACTCATCGACTAATTCTTCAATGTTTTCTTCATGGAGTTGATAAGGTAATCGGTAATAGGGATGAATCTCACGATAGCCCATGGCAAAGTATTTTTTGGCACTATTTATGGATTTAATGGCATCATCTAGCTTGCCTAATTCTTTCAATATTTTAGCTTTGTAATAATGTGCTTCTGAAAATTTGTCGTAATAATTAATCGCTCGATTAAAGTCTTCGAGTGCTTCTTCTTTCTTGTTTAGTTTCAAACTCATAATTCCTCGATAAAAAAATATTTCAACATTGACCCATTCTTCGCTCCGCTCGAGGGAGGTTTCAAGCACTGATTTATTTAAGTAATCATAAGCGGTTTGGTAATCACCTAGCCCTTGATAAGCCAATCCCATTACATAATATATATCATTGCCCCAAGGGGCATCCCTAAAATTAGGGGTTAAGGAATCTAGTAATTGAAAATCCCGGATAGCACCTTCATAGTCTCCAATTGAAAACAGTTTTACATGTCCGCGATAACCGAGCTGGTTAATGGGATCATATTTAACAGCAGCGTTAATACATTTCATCCCTTCCTCAAACAAACCATTGCGGGTATAGCTAATTGATTTTTCTCGATAAGCCAATGCGTTGGTAGAGTCTAATTGGATGGCCTTATCCAATATCCAAAGTTCCTCCAAACTGCCTGCTGGAACCAGTTTTTGAAGCTCATAAAAAAACTCGGATTGTTCCCTTGGGTTTTTTGTTTTGAAAAAAATAATTGCCGCTACAAGTATTAATACGGCCAATAAAATCATACCGTGCGCTATGATCCTAAATAGCTTCATATTTTCACTTCTTTAATGATGCCATCCTCTACCCTACAATTCAAATAACAGAAAGTATCATATGGCTGGTCCTTAACTACTCCTGGATTCCACGGACTATGCTGTTTAAGAAATTCGACAACTTTTGAAGTAATCTGAGGAAAAGTTGTTTTTTGGTAGCTCCTATCTAATTCGTAAGTTCTGATTCTGCCTACATTACCTGTACAATTAACCAGAAATCGAATGGTAATAAATCCATCTAAATTCGCAACTTTTGGACAATCCGCGAATTCATTTACAATTAATTCACTTATATCAACGCCTTGTTCTTTATACCAGGGTTGACTTTGATAATGTTTCACTACATGCCGGTCATCGCACAATGAAAAAGTAGGGTCATCCAAATCAGGATCACAAGGAATCCACATGATATTCCTCTTCAGCCCATCATGTTTACGGTGTGCAATGCTGTACTCGGTATTAACCGTATAATTATTCGATATGAAAAAGGTGAGCAGGATCACTCCAAAAAATAATCCAACTCCCGTACTAAGCCATATTTTATCTTCGAATAAATTCACGGTAGAAAGTATAATCTATATAAATATAGACATCAATATTGATCTGAGGCCTGAATAAACTATAAAAATACTTAAATGAAATGTTAAAGAAGATTATCAGAAAACAGCTGCCAGATGCTAGAATTTCAAAAGTCAGAAGATCAGTTTAGGATTCAGAAAGCAAAACTGAAGAACCAATAGGTATTATTACAGCAATACACATTTACTTAAATACTCACTACCCAATACTCAACTACTAATAAGTAATCAGCACATCAAATCATTCAGGGATTCTTCGGCCTCCTTTATACTGGCATTGTAGGAAGCTCGATCTTGTCCGGTAAATGCGCAAGAATCATATCCTTTTAAAGCGTTGAGATATTGTTGACCTGCAATTTTATAAGCAGCACAATTTTCTGGTGACGGGTCATTGCTGAATCTTGTGGCAGCATCACCCCAGGCACTGGCCTCATCAGAGATCTCCAATGCAAAAGCGGTACAAGACAATGGGGAGCTTTTTCTACAATTGATCATGCTGACCAGGGAAAGTAGCAAAATAAATAAAGATAATTTCTTCATAATGGTTTTTTTGTTATGTTCACTGATATAAAAATAAATAACGATCGTTACATTAAATATAGTGTAGTTAATCCAAAGCTAATATAAACTGTGATTTGAAACTTATACATTCAACGCAGTTAAATCTAATCTTTTGTTTAAGAATAAATTTCATTAGTCACTATATTACCAAGCAGAAAACTTGCTCAATGAAAAGGAATGTACCACTATTTATTTGCACCCTATTTGCCGCGAGTTTAGTGGCTCAAAGCTTTAACAAAGGGTTTAATTTTAATTTACCTGCTGATGATGCGACCACCCAAACGTATTTACCTCACTTTGAAGCAAAAACCATTACAAATTTTCTATCCATAAACAATGCCGGTAATTTTTATGATGGAGAAAATGAAATCCGGTTGTGGGGTGTGAACCTGACCAGTGCAGGAAATTTTCCAGATAAAGCTCAGGCGGATTTTATTGCTGCTCGTATGCGAAAAATGGGTATAAACCTGGTTCGGTTTCATCATATGGATAATCCCTGGGCAGATCAGGATGGGACTATATTTGATCGCAGTACAGGAGGCACTCGTGTACTGCATCCTACCACACTCGACCGACTTCACTATTTTCTGGCTGCTTTGAAAAAGAATAACATTTATGCCAATATTAATCTGCATGTTTCAAGAACATTTACGGAAAGGGATGGGGTAGAAGGCGCTGATCAAATTCAGGATTTTGGAAAAGCAGTTACCTATTATGACCCTCAATTGATTGAATTGCAGAAAGAATATGCTACGCAATTACTGACCAGTATAAATCCCTATACGAATCTAAAGCTTGCTGATGACCCAGTGATTGGCCTGGTAGAAATTACTAATGAAAATACTTTATATGGCTGGTGGAAAGGAGACCGCTTGCGACCTATTTCAAGTGGGGGCTCTTTGATAATTAGACACAACAGCTTATTGAACGATCTATGGAATGAATTCCTGACGAATAAATACGAAGATCATGCAACCTTGAGTAACGCCTGGGAAGAAAATTCTAGCGGTTCAACAGGAGCACAATTGATAAGAGATCCAGGATTTGAATCTGGGAACATCACTACTAATTGGGCGTTGGAGTTACATGAATCCGCGGACGGTATGATAACAGCCGACGGACAGGAAAAATTCAGTGGAGATTTCGCTGGAAAAGTAGAGATTCTAAATCTAACTTCAACAAACTGGCATCTGCAATTTAAGCAAGAAAGGCTTAGTATGACCAAAGACGCGGATTATGTAATCCGTTTTTATGCTAAAGCAAATCAGAACATGCCTCTAAATATTGTCATCCAGCGTGGTGAAGATCCCTGGACCTATTATGGGGGAACAAGTTACGCACTAACTACTGAATGGCAACAATTCATATTCACCATAAAAGCACCGGAAGATAATGTTGCGGCGACCAGAGTTTCTTTCAATTTTGAGCAAACAGGTACGGCTTGGTTTGATGATTTTGAAATGACCTTAGCCACAAAAACTGGATTTAATGAAGGAGAAAACCTGAATGCTGCAAATATCGAAAGAACCACCTATTCCCAACGAGCGCTTTTCAGTAACCAACGCATAACGGATCTGGCTGAGTTTTATATTTCGCTTCAGCGACATTACTATCAAGATATGGTGGGTTTTTTAAAGAACGATCTCGGTGTGAAAGTACCAATTACAGGCACTAACGCTCTAGTGGGTCCAGCCGATGTATTGAGTCAGGTCGAACTAGATTATATCGATGATCATGCTTACTGGGACCATCCTCAATTTCCAGGTACGCCTTGGGATTCATACGACTGGTTTATTGAGAATGAATCTATGCTTAAAAATTTAAACAGAGGTACGTTTGGAAATATTATGAGTGGTTTAGCTATGATTGATCGACCCTATACCATCAGTGAGTATAATCATCCATACCCCAATCAATACCAAACGGAAATGATCCCTCTTCTATCTGCTTATATGTCGTTTCACGATGTTGATGGTTTAATGATTTTTGAATACTATGGCGGCCCATATAATGATTGGGACAATGATGTGGTCAATTCCTATTTCTCCATAAATAGAAATAATTCAATTATGAGTTTGATGCCTGTTTATGCTTATGCCTATAGGAGAGGATTAATTGCCTCAGCAAAAAAATCAATAACCGTTAACTATACCCCTACTGCTGTTTATCAAATCCACCAAACTGACAACTCCGGAAGATGGGGCAAGTTTATTCCTTATGATAAACAAATCGCTTATTCTCAAACCGTAAAAACGGGAAGTTATGATGCTTCCAATATTTTTAACTATGAATCCATTCCTGCAATCAATACTTCGAAACATTCAACAGAACAAATCGAAATAGACGGAATAAATGGACTTTTGAAGATAAATGCACCTCAATTGCAAAGTGTCACTGGTTTTCTCCAAAATGCGGCACCCCAAAAAACAGCCAACTTAGAAGTCTCTTCAGTGACAGATTTTGGACAAATAGGACTTTTATCTCTCACCGAAGATCCGATAGCATCGAGTGATAAGTTATTACTTTTTTGCAGTTCAGAGCAACAAAATAATGGCATGCAGTGGGATGGGAACAATACCGTACACAATAATTGGGGCTCAAGCCCAACTGAAATTAAAGCCCTTAAATTCAACATAACACTTAATATAATGGCTGATTCTATCATACTTCTTCCATTGGATGTATTGGGCGCTACATCAGAAGTATTCCTTAGCATTTATCCCAGTAGCAATGGATTATTTGACATAGAAATTGACCAGAATGACCTTAAAACACCATGGATTGGAATAAAAACATTTTCAACGGCTACTTCAACTGCTAAGACCAATATCGAAGAATCTATTTTGGTCTTCCCAAACCCTTCCAAAAACCTTATTCAGCTAGAATGGCCTAATAGACTCTCTATAAAAGGTGTCGACTTATATAATTCAATAGGCCAGCGCATAGTGGAATTCACCCCGGTTCAGCCAGGCCAAACTAAACTGGAGATGACGCTTCCACAAGTTCCGGATGGTGAATACTTTATCAGGTTATTTGAACAAAATCAAAAACTAATCAAGAAAATTATTATCAAGAAATAAGCCAATTATTTCTTTTTGTGGGTAGTATAAATATCATGTAAATTCCGTGCAATATCATCGATAGATTTACCTCGTGGTAAAAGATCCGTATTAATTTGAACAGCCAATGCGTATTTATCTTCAACATTATATTGCACGATCGATAAGAATCCGGGCATAATACCAGAGTGTCCAAGATAAGTTTCCCCATCTAGATTCCAAATCATACAACCATGTCCATATTTTGCACCATCGGGAAGTTGTTTTTCAAATGGCAATGGAGTAATCATGGTTTCATATGAGTTAGCATTTAGGATCTCATCATGATGCAATTTGTATATCCATCTAGCCAGATCAGCAGTTGTAGACGAAATGCCACCTCCGGTCCATTCTACATCGGGATTAAACGAATAGGTTCCAAGGCTCGATACTTTAGGCTTTACTTTAAATACTTGAGAGAGCCCAGAGTATGCAGCACTCAACTGTGGGATTTCAGGACGATCATTCACAAAAGTTTCCTTTAGCTTCAGAGGGATTAAGATCAATTCTTTGACCAGATCATTGTATTTTTTCCCAGTTAGCTTTTCAATGACCATCCCCAGCAAAATATAATTGGTATCCGAATAAGCCCAGCCCTCTCCAGGTGCATGTAAAGGCTCATCACCTAGTATAAAACTTAATCTATCTTCTGGAGACCAATTCCGAAGTGGATCTTTTGAAATTATTTCCCAGATATCTTGATTCAGAATATACCTGGTTACTCCACTGGTGTGGGTCATTAGATGCTCTATGGTCAGCAAGGGTGCATTGGGTATTTTATCAAAATAAGTATAGTCTCCAATATAATCAATCAATGAATCTTGTAAAGATAATTTGCCTTCTTGAATAAGTTTAAACGCTACAGTAGCCACATACGTTTTGCCAATACTTCCACTCATCAATACATGACCAGGAGCCATTCGAACATTTTCCTCCTTATCGCTCATACCGGCAGTCACTTTTATCGCAACGCCATCCTCATCAATGAAGGCAATACTTATACCTGGCACTTCATAGCTTATTTGTGTAGAATCTAAATATTGCTGAATGCTTAAATTAAGATCATTAGTCAGCGGTGCTGTGGTCCTGCATTGGCTAAATAAAACGATAATTACCAGTATAAACAATTTAGGAGCTATAGATCGTACAAGTATACTTTTCATAATTGAATGTCAAATTTTTATGATTGCTTAAATGCAGTGTGTAGAATTTTAAAATCGAGCTTACCCTGTTGTTCTTTCAGATGCTCAAATATAATGACGCTCTTTAGAATTCGTATGTCTGGGCTTTTAATTTTGTCAACCAGGTAGATCAAGCTACGTTGCTTTCCTGGAGTAAGTTGCTGAAAATATTCCGCCCCAGCAGCATCTTGTAACATTAACTCTTCAAATTCTGATGGTAGACTAAATCCATATTCCGATTCGTCAGCTACAAGCGTGACGTCAACAAGATCACCTGATTCAATTTTATGAGATTTTCTGATTTGCTGATTAATCTTAATAAAATATACATCCGCGCCATTCGGCATGATCCCGGTCTGAAATCCTTTGTTCCCATTAATCGAACAAATTACTCTTCTTGCAGTATCTTTAAAAAAATAACTAGCAATTTCCAGGGGCACTTTAAGATGATAATCCCACAGGTGGGGTTTAGCAAATCGATCAAGAGTACACCTAAATTTTTTAACTCCTTTCAATACAACTAGATATTTTACTTATTACAACTCAAGATAATAACTATTTAATTTAAAGATTTTCTTGGTCGTTCTGAGACTCTAGTAAAAAGAGCACTTATATCGAAGTTATTCATCTTGCGGCCTGTGGCTTTACCTAATATGAATTTCGTTTCGATCAATGCTGCATAACTCAATACGCTTATGTCTGCCTTTCAACGCAGTGAGCCCAATTGATTTGATCAAAAATGAATCGCTTAGTAATGGCATCATTTCAACAAGATCCTTTGAGATAAGCAACTTCTTATTGAAATTATTGCAAGCAGATCTAATGCGAGCAGCGGTATTGATAGCATCACCGTGATAAGCTATTTCTTGCTTTGAACCTCCAACTTCAGTTACTACAACCTGACCATAATGCAAGCCAGCCTTAAATGCTGGACAAAAGCCATATTCGGCTAAATAATCAGATGCCAATGATTTGATTTTATCTTCAGCTAAAAAAAATAAACGAACACAGTTCAAATCTTTAATACCATTTTTTACATCCCAAAAGAGAACTACCTCATCACCTACAAATTGAAAAATTGCTCCATTCGTGCTATCTATAACTTCATCTATATCATAGAAAAAGTCTCGAAGCAAATTGCTATATTTTTTTGTTCCTAATTGTTCCGCAATAGTCGTAGATGATACTAGATCCAGAAACATAAATATCTTGGTTTCCTCTTTAGGTCGATGATATTTTCCCAGCAATAAATTAAGCAGAACACCTCGACCCAGTTTAGCGTTGACGTTTAAAATAAAAATGCTTAACATAATTATTATGCTCCAATAAAGCATAATCAAAATCAGGTTTGGGCTAGATAAGTACTTTTGAAAGGCAATCCAAACATCAGAGTGAAAAAGAGATTTATCTGCCTGATAACCAATATTTATGAGTACTGCTATTGAAGAAAACAAGAAAATATTGAACAAATAAAAAGAAGTCTTAATCAACAGACTGGCACCAAATGGTTTTTTACGCAGCAGTTTATCAAAATAAAAGATTTCAAAAGAGCCGATCAAAATTGAAGCTATAATCGTTATAGCCAAGCTAGCTATCATTCCGGACCAAAAATTATAAGCTCCATTGGTGGACCAATAAATTGTCGAATTAAATCCAACAACCGTCCCTTCAAAATAAACATAAAACAGATCACCTAAAACCCAAAATAGAATTATAAAAAGTAATTTGGACAACTGCCTCTTTCTCATTAAAATAGATTTTTGTACAATTTGAATAGGAAGGTTCCAGATTTATACCCTATGCCTCAATGATTCTGATCAATTATTTATAGGATTCCAATCAATCATTATAAACTACGAGATCTCCCTCAACGTATAAATATTTCTTAGTAAAAGAAAATTTCTCTTAGTGAAAATGATGTACTTATCGACCATGATTCAAAATATATTTATAGCTTGCAATTTTAGGCTAATCAAGAACAATTATATGCATTCACGTAGAATTTTTTTGCGAAAGTCAGCTTTAAGTTTACCGGGTTTTTATATTTTAAATTCTAAATCTCAGCGAAAAAAAGTCAAAAAACCCATTGTAATTTCTACTTGGGATAGTGGACTTCCTGTAAACAAAGTGGCATGGGAGGTTTTGAAACAAACCAATAGCCAGGCATTGGATGCGGTTGAAGCAGGTGCTAGATCCATAGAGGATAAAATAGATTGTTGTGTAGGCTTAGGTGGCAACCCGGATAGGGATGGTAAAGTTACATTGGATGCCTGTATAATGGATCATCAGTTCAATTGTGGTTCGGTAGCCTTTTTGGAGCGCATCAAGCACCCTATTTCCGTTGCACGTAAAATTATGGAGGACTCTCCTCACGTGATGCTTGTAGGCGAAGGAGCACAACAGTTCGCTGTTGAAAATGGATTTAAGCTTGCGTCGGATAAACTGTCAGAGTCCGCTGAAAAAACCTATAAAGAATGGCTTAAAAAATCTGAATATAAACCCATCATTAATATTGAACGTTCTCATGGTGGAGCTGGATTTTCCAGTACTCCTCCTCCCTTCAAATTGAGCAATGGAGTGTTCAATCATGATACCATGGGCTTGATTGCGCTGGACCAGCAGAAGCGATTGGCCGGCGCTTGCACGACCAGTGGCATGGCATTTAAAATGAGAGGCCGGGTTGGCGATTCACCGATCATCGGATCCGGATTATACGTTGATAATGAAGTAGGTGCTGTTACTGGTTCCGGACAAGGAGAGGAAGTCATACGTATCAGCGGGGCGCATGCCGTGGTTGAATTTATGAGGCAAGGTAAATCACCAGCCAAAGCGTGTAAACTGGCTATTGAGCGCATCGTTGAAATCAATCCTCAAAAGGCCAAAAATTTTCAAGTGGGTTTTATTGCCCTCAGTAAATATGGTGAGTTTGGAGGGTATGCTGTCCAACCAGGTTTTGTATATGCAGTAACCCACAATACTGAACCTGGTCGCTTATTTGAGTCTAAGAGTTATTTTTAGTATCAAATTAATTGTATTACTTCATCTTTCAAAATCAATCATCACCTAAATATCTGCTTAAAAGTAAACGAGTATCATCAACAATACATAGTATAGGTATAAAAGAGTTTGGTAGATGAGGGTCAATACCTTGCTAATCCGAAATCACTTAATCGGCTATAGTCAATAGACGGATAACCAAAAGAAGAATAAAAGTGAGTTTGGGTAGAAAGAAAATTAGCGTGCTAACCAGAGCTGTTAAGCTCCTTCTAAGGCAGCTGCTCCACCTACAATCTCCGAAATCTCGGTTGTAATAGCCGCCTGGCGTGCTTTGTTGTAACCAATGCGTAATTCTTTCAGCAGTTCTTCAGCATTTTCGGTGGCTTTATCCATGGCAGTCATTCTTGCACCATGTTCTGAAGCATGCGTGTCTAAGAAATATCGATGTAATTGAGTCTTTAGAATAGAGGGAACTAATTCATTCAGTAAAGTCACTTTATCGGGCTCAAATACATAATCTGCTCGCTTTCTGTGTTTCTTCTTTGAGTAATCAGTATCCAATTGAGCAACAGGTAAGTAACGTAAAGCTTCCGGGTACTGAACGCCGGCATTTTTAAATCGGCTATAGGCAACTTCCACTGTATCGATCTCCCCATTTTCAAACTTTTCAAAAATTAGTTCTGCAATTTCTTCCACTTGTTCAAAACTCATGTGGTTGGGCAAATTTACCCAATCAGCGATGATCACACATTTATTGTAGTGTTTCTTTACATAATCGTGTCCCTTTTTACCAACACATAAGAAGATTAAGGAACCATCCGCTTCATTTGATTTATATTTATCCTCAATTTCAGCTATTGCTGCTTTCAGAATATTAGTATTGAATGCACCACACAGGCCGCGACTTGAGGTATTCAAGATGATGAGTGGCTTTTTCAATTCGGTCTTTCGATTAAATACGCTGTCTGCTTCTCCTTCAAGACTGGTTAACACATGCTTCAACACCTTTTGTAGTCGATCACTATAAGGTCTGATTTCGGTGATCGCTTGTTGTGCTCTCCTTAATTTTGCAGCAGATACCATCTTCATGGCTTTGGTGATCTGCTGGGTAGAGATTACTGATTTGATCCGCTCTCGTACTTCTTTTAATTGTCCACTCATATTTTAAGTTAATCGTACTTACTAAACAGAAAACACTAGAGTTTAACCAAATTGTTTACTCAGGTCTGCTGCAATTGCTTCAACTTTTTCTAAATCTTCTTTTTCTAATTTTCCAACTCGAAAATTTTCTAAAACTTCTGGAATCTGTTGCTCTACACTAGACAAAAACAAACCTTCGAATTCAGTTACTTTTTCCACTGGAATCTTCCTCAATAAACCCTTTGAGCCTAAGTAAATAATCGCTACTTGTTTTTCTACTGAAACTGGAGAGTACTGAGGTTGCTTCAAAATCTCCACATTACGACGACCTTTGTCCAGAACAGCATTTGTGGCGGCGTCGAGGTCAGACCCAAACTTAGCAAAAGCTTCAAGCGACCTAAATTGGGCTTGATCAAGTTTTAAGGTACCGGCCACTTTTTTCATACTCTTGATCTGCGCTGATCCACCTACCCGGGATACGGATATCCCCACGTTAATTGCTGGTCTTACTCCGGAGTTAAAAAGATTGGACTCCAGGAAAATTTGCCCATCGGTAATGGAAATAACATTCGTTGGAATGTAGGCAGATACATCACCAGCTTGAGTTTCAATGATAGGTAAGGCGGTAAGTGATCCTCCTCCTTTAATGATGGATTCACCATTTTCGTCCTTGGCTTCAACCAGACTTGGAGGCAAGTCATTCATTTGGCGAGCAATCGTATCATCTTCAATAATTTTCGCAGCTCGTTCAAGTAGCCTTGAGTGCAAATAAAACACATCTCCTGGATAAGCTTCTCTTCCTGGAGGTCTTCTCAATAAGAGGGATACTTCCCTGTAGGCAACAGCTTGTTTCGATAAATCATCATATATGATTAATGCCGGTCTTCCGGTATCCCGGAAAAATTCTCCAATCGCTGCTCCAGCAAACGGAGAATAAAATTGAAGAGGTGCCGGATCGGATGCAGACGCAGAAACAATAACTGAGTAAGGTGTTGCTCCATTTTCTTCCAGGGTTTTATATATCTGGGCCACGGTAGAGGCTTTCTGGCCTGAAGCCACATAAATGCAGTATACTGGTTCTCCGCGATCATAAAATTCTTTTTGGTTAAGTATAGTATCAATCGCAATAGCCGTCTTCCCTACTTGACGGTCACCGATAATCAATTCCCGCTGTCCTCTCCCGATCGGAATCATGGAATCAATTGCTTTGATCCCAGTCTGAAGAGGTTCTTTCACTGGCTGACGATAGATAACTCCAGGTGCTTTCCGCTCTAAAGGCATATCAAATTTAGGCCCGGATATTGGACCTTTCCCATCAATGGCCTCTCCAAGTGGATTAATCACTCTTCCCAACATCCCTTCTCCCACCGGAATAGATGCAATTTTATTGGTTCTGCGTACGGTTGATCCTTCTTTAATTCCGTCACCTTGCCCTAACAATACTACACCTACATTGTCCTCTTCTAAGTTTAGAACAATTGCCTGGACCCCTGTTTCAAATTCCACCAATTCGTTGGCTTGCGCTTGGGTCAATCCATAAATACGGGCAATCCCATCACCTACTTGCAAAACTGTACCTATTTCTTCCAGTTCGGTTTCGGATTTAAAACCGGAAAGCTGTTGTTTTAATATTGCGGATATTTCATCTGGTTTTACGTCAACCATATTACTTTAATTATGCTGTTTTAAAAATAGTTATCTCAATTTGACCTAAAAATGGTCGTCTTTAAATTCTTTTTTAAGTTCTTCCAGTTTATGTGCAACACTGGCATCGTATAGTTTGTCATCAAATTCAATAATGAATCCTCCAATAAGATCACTATCTACCTGGGTAATTAAATCGATCACTTCGCTGGTAGCTGCACTGGCTTCCAGTTTTTGTTTGATTGCCCGATGATTGTTTTCACTTAGCTCAGCAGCCGTAGTCAGTTTTACCGTGGATATCTTCTTTAAGGTTTTATACTGGTCCAAGAAAGAAGTGGCAATATCCGGCAAGTAAGTTTCTCTTCCTTTTTTAAGTAATATGTTCAGAAAAGAGTTGGTAACTTTATCGAACTTATCTTCAAATAAAGCTTTGAAAATTGCTTGCTTCTTGCCTTTATTTACAATGGGGCTTTTTAACAATAAAAAGAAATCTCTATTGTCCGTGGCAGCCTTAAATGATTTTACATCTTCCAGGATACGTTCCAATTTATCTTGCTCAATAGCTAAATCGAGTAACGATTTGGCATACCGGAAAGCGATTCTTATTACTGACATTCTATACGTTTAAATCTTTC